>PLWR01000174.1:0-3086 GCA_003165615.1 Acidobacteriota bacterium
TTCACTTAAGCGGTTTCAGAACTCAAGCTGGAAATTCTTCTTCCCTCGCCCCCTTGGGGGAGAGGGGGGACCGCAAGGCGGTGGGTGAGGGGGTCGCATTGTGCACAGTCTAAGTGAACAGTATTGGCCCTAAAGGCTTTGCTCCACGGAAAGGTTTGCGGGCGACTTCACTTCATGGAAACTTCAGTTCCCGGACCGATCGACGACCCACGCGCCGAATATCTTCGGCGGCTCGAAGCCTGGAAAACCACGCAAGCCCTTTATGAAGGTCAGCATCGCAGCATGGGAATTGGCCAGCTCGCGTTGGGTGGGGTAACCCTCGTTATGGCCGGATTGGCTTTGGTGGCCAAGGTGATCTCCGTCCTGTGGGTATTGGCTCCACTGGGCGCCATTGTGGTTCTAGCCATCATTCACGACCGCATTCTGAAAGGGCGCGAGCGATGTTCCCGCACCGTGGCCTACTACCAGCGTGCGCTGGAGCGAATGGACAATCACTGGATGGGAAGCGGAGAAACGGGCGAGAGGTTCCTGACCGAATCGCACCCCTACTCCCGCGACCTCGATCTCTTTGGGGTGGGTTCGATCTTCGAACTGCTTTGTACGGCCCGCACCCGGGCAGGTCAGGAAACCCTGGCAAAATGGCTCCTTGCGCCCGCATCTCCTGACCACGTCCGCGCCCGCCAGGAGGCTCTTGTGGATTTGCGGGCCCGGCTGGATTTGCGGGAAGACCTTGCGGTGCTGGCGGAGGACGCGCGTTCCCTTGCGCCGGCGGAGAAACTGGCGGCTTGGGGCGAGGGTGAACCGCTGCTGGCTTCGGGGCTCTTGCGATTTGCCGGCGCCGCGCTTGCGGTCCTGTGGCTGGTGAGCGTGGTTGCCTGGATGGCGTGGGGATTGGCATATCCGGCCCTGCTCGTCAGCGTGATTAACGTCAGCTTCAACCTGGCTTATCGGCGGCGCGTTGGAATGGTCGCCAGTGCCGTTGAAAGCGCTGCCCGCGACCTGGGGTTGCTGGCCGGCGTGCTGGCTCGGGTGGAACGTGAGAAATTCGCGGTGCCCCGGCTTGTTGAAATGCGGGCCGCTCTCCAATCGCAGGGGATGTCTCCCTCCCGTTGGATTTCGAGCCTCAACCGCCGAATGGAATATCTGGATTCAAAAGGCAACCTGATCGTCAAGTCCATCGACCCGTTTGTGCTCTGGACTTTCCAGTGTGCCTGCGCGGTGGAAGCATGGCGAAAGCGCACGGGCCCGGCAGTCCGCCGCTGGCTGGCCGCAGTAGGCGAGTTTGAGGCCCTCTCGTCGCTGGGCGGCTATGCGTACGAGCACCCCGCGGATATCTTTCCGGAATTTGCCGATACTTCACCCTGTTTTGAAGCGGAAGGTCTTGCCCATCCGCTGCTGCCTGATCGTGACGCCGTGCGCAACGACTTGCGCTTCGGAACCGACCTGCGGGTGCTCATCATCAGCGGTCCCAACATGGCGGGGAAAAGCACTTTTGTGCGGTCGGTGGGGATTAATGCAGTGCTTGCTCAGTGTGGCGCTCCGGTGCGTGCCCGGCGGCTGCGCCTCTCGCCCCTCGCCGTGGGGGCGTCCATCTGCGTGCTCGATTCTCTCCAGGGCGGTATCTCGCGGTTTTATGCTGAAATCAGGCGACTGAAGCAGATCGTCGACCTCACCGAGGGGAAGCCGGCGGTGCTCTTTTTGCTCGACGAGTTTTTGCAAGGAACAAACTCCCAGGACCGGCGGCTGGGCGCGGAGGCGATGGTCCATCGCCTGGTGGAACACGGGGCGATAGGACTGGTCACCACGCACGACCTGGCGCTGACGCAGATCGCGGAGGGGTTCGGCCCGCGCGCCTCGAACGCCCACTTCGAGGATCGCCTCGAGGATGGCAAACTGGTTTTTGATTACCGCCTCCAACCGGGAATCGTCGAGACCAGCAACGCCCTGCGTCTCATGCGCTCAATCGGCCTGGACGTGTGACGCACCTCAGCGCCGCTCGCCCCTAATAAGCAAATGTAGCGCCGACCTTGAGGTCGGCATGTGCTGACCTCAAGGTCAGCGCTACGGCGGCGCGGCTACCCGCGCCGCTGGAAGAGCCGCAGGGCCGGAAAGTGGGCACTGCGCTACATTTTGGGGGCGGGGACGCGCATAATTTACCCACCATTTGCGGTGGGCTACGACCTTTCGCTCGCTACGCGGACGGTTCACTGTGCCGTCCAACCACCGTCGATGACGACGTCGGTGCCGGTAATAAAGCCGGAGGCGTCGGAACTCAGGAACACCGCCAGGGCTCCAATTTCTTCCAATTTGCCCCAACGGCCCAGGGGTATCCTGGTATTGAAGTCAGCCAGTTTTACCGGGTCGTTCATCAGCGCTAAATTCAATTCCGTGGCGAAGGGCCCGGGACTGATGGCATTGGCCGTGATGTTGTAGGGGGCCAACTCGAGCGCCAGCGTTTTGGTCATGCCGAGCAAGGCGAACTTGCTGGCACTATAGGCGCCCCGAAGCGGCAGCGAGACGTGCGCCATGGTGGAAGCCACGTTGATGATGCGGCCGAATTTCTTTTCAATCATGCCCGGTGTGAAGGCGCGGCTGCAAAGGAAAGGGCCGTCAATATTGGTGGACATCACGCGGCGCCACTCCTCCAGTGTGAACTCGTGGAGCAACTTGCGAATGTGGATGCCCGCGTTGTTGATGAGAATGTCGGGAACGCCGGCTTGCTTGCGCACCTCGCTGGCGAGCGATATGACGTCCGTCTCCACGCTGATGTCAGCAACAAAGGCGTAAGCCTTGCCGCCGCGCCCGACGATTTCCGCCCGCACGCCTTCGAGCAATTCACCATTACGCGCCACCAGAGCCACGGTGGCCCCCGCCTCCGCCAACGCTTCCGCCATCTGCTTGCCCAGGCCCCTGCTGGCGCCCGTGATTACCGCCACTCGACCATCGAGCCGCTGATTCATCATCGTGTCCTCCCTCTGTAAGGAAATGTATCACAAGCCCGCGGCGTAAATTCCAAACGACATGGCATTTCCTCCTCTGTTCGTTCAGGCAGGGGCACGCCATGGCGCAAGCTTGTCCAAATTACG
>PLWR01000174.1:3180-3532 GCA_003165615.1 Acidobacteriota bacterium
TTCAGCTAATGGGGACAGCCTTGGTCATAGACTCCGGCTACGAATCAACGCTTTCACACGCATTCTTCGGCCCGGCACTGTGCAGACAACAACGGCTGCCCACCTCCTGCTCTCGACCTACAGCCTTGTGCGTACTGCCCATCCCGGCTCGCCGGGACTCACACCAAGCGCTCGCTGCCTACTGCCCAAGAAGCCCTGCTCTTCCCGCTCATTCTTGAGAAAACCGCGCTAAACCGCTGCACCGTTGCCTTAATTCGCATATAATGACGGCGCCGGATTCGTCCCCTGGCTGTGCAGGAATCTGGATCTTCCCTCGCAGGAGAAACTTGTCGCCGTGAAAATCGTCGTGTGC
>PLWR01000710.1 GCA_003165615.1 Acidobacteriota bacterium
TCGGAGGTGAGAAAGCTGCCGCGGCCAGCGTCGAAGGTGGGGTCGTCTTCGAGGACGGTAACGGCGGCTTCGACGGCATCGAGGGCCGAACCGCCGCGAGAGAGCAGTGCGTAGCCGGTTTCGAGGGCAAGGCGGACTCCAGCCAGGTGGGCGGGAGCGGCATCGGCGGGGATGGCCCAGGCTCCGCCGTGGACGATGAGGGTGGGGACGAGATTGCCAAGGGTCGTCACGGGACTATCGTAGTGCATTTAGCGAATGGGCGGGTCAGAATCGAGAAAGATTCCCTCAGGGGATAAATATTACAGTTGTATTTGGTTGGAGTTCTGGAAATACGGCAAGAACCCGGGCCTGAAGGCCCTTCAAATTCGCACACATTAAGGAGCCTGAAGGCTCCTACTCCCTCCGAAATCTTCCATCTACGACTGTAGTATAATGAGACTGAGGAATAACTTGGAGGTTCAGGTGAAAAACCGAAAAGCATACCGCAGGGGCTAAAGCACCGTATTGATTTGATTGGCTTTACGGCATGACTGAAGTCATGCCCTGATACAAAACAGAGTTTTTCCGCAGCCTCTAAAGCCCTATCCGATCGATAGAACCCCCGTCTATCCGGGGTAGCAGGAAAAGTTTGACATTTACAGGGATCGCTCCCAGTTTGAGTTTCTCCATGCTTCTCGCAAAAACATGAGAATAGCGCGGAGCATGAGCGCCGTCCCGACGGGCTCCGGATGAATTGATGGTTTCGCCAACTCCACGCTACCACCCCAAGAAGCAAAGATCGCTTCTTGGGGACCCCGGTCAATCCACCCCAAGAAGCAAAGATCGCTTCTTGGGAACCCCGGTCAATCCACCCCAAGAAGCAAAGATCGCTTCTTGGGAACCCCGGTGCAGCGCGGGCAAACAACCGTTGCACATATGGCGCAGGCGCTGCACTGCAAACAACCGTTGCGCCTATGGCGCAAGTGTCGGGCTGCTGCCGCATGAAGCGCGGATCGCGATTTTCCGCAGACTATAAAGCTCGAACCTTTCAGACTGTCCACTGCCCTTTTTGGAAAGATTGTTTCATTGTTGCAAAGCGTGTCAAAGAAGCGGCGCGGGAGAAGAGTGGTTATGTTGTTGGAATTAATGGGAAAAGTACGATTCAATTCCGTTGCATGAAATATTGGGCAGATTGGTTAAGCTTAGAACATTCAGCAAGAAAGATGGCGACAAGGGAGAGCAAGAGCCTCTCCTATTTTATTCGGACTCCTACCACGGGTTGCAGAGATGGGAAGAGACTGAGGACAGCTTGAGGGCGAACGGGCGTTTTGACCTTGGCGAAGAGCCGCATTGGAATTGTCGAAAGCGGTTGAAGGGGAAACGGGCTGGGGCCGGCAAACTCATGAAGCGATCAGGGCAAAGACCGGGTTGAGGCGGAGCAGCAGGGGAGCGCGCGAGGCGGCTTCCTCTGAATGATGAAGCTGCTGAGGTGACACGGCGCCCGATGGACCAATTCGGCGAAGGCAGAGGGGCGATTCCCAAGCGGAATCGCCCTTTTCCTTTCCACAGGGAAGTTGGCAAAGCCGTGGAATGGCGGTTCGGGATTGGCGGAGAAATGGTGTTGGCACGTGAGAGGCAGGCGGTTGCAGGAAGACCGCATGGAACAGGGGCAAAGAACAAGAAGGTCAGCCCCGGAACGGCAAAGATGAAGGCGGCGGCGGGGAAGACCGTGGCGGATCACAGCGATGAGATTGCCAAGTCGCTGCTCGAGAGCCTGCGCAAGGGAGATGTGAACAGCGCAAAGCTGCTGTTTGCGCTTGCGGAGGGGCAGATTGACCTGGAGGACGAAGAGGTGATGCAGCGGCTTTGCAGCTATGCGGAGAAGCTGGCATCGGAACCGGAGTGGAAAGGCGAAGTCCTGGAGGGGTAGGGGCCACTTGGCGGAGTAACGATAGATCCCACCTTTGCCGCAACGACAAGAATTCGGCGAAGGTGGGAAACCCTACACAGTTCCTGTAGTGCGCCTTAAAAGATCAACAATCGCGGAGATTCGCTGGGATTGGCAGGCGGTTCTTTGTTCATGAAGACAAGAGATTTGCGGGGATAACGGTGGAGTAGAGATCACTTTGAACCGTTGGCCCGGGAAGAAAGAAGAGAGACGGATGAAGCTCACAAATCACGAGTGGTTGCGCGCCGGAAGACTGCTGGGAGTGTTGTTGACTGTAGTGTGCCTGCTGGTCATGAGCCTGGATAACAGGGTCAAAGCGCAGGCGATCAGCACGACGACGGTTCAGGGGACGGTGTACCTGGCGAATGGCCAGCCCGGCAGTGGGACAGTGGTGGTGAGCTGGCCAACGTTTACGACGGCGAGCGGCCAAATGGTGACGGCGGACAGCCTGATGGCGACGATTGCGCCGGATGGATTTCTGAGCGTGAATCTGACGCCGAACCTGGGGGCGACTCCAGCGGGCGAGTATTACACGGCGGTTTTCTACCTGAGCGGCGGAACGACGAACACACAGTATTGGGTGGTGCCGGCGGGGGCGCAGGTGACGCTGGGGCAGGTGCAGGCGCAACTGATGCCGGCGGCGCAGGCGGCGCAGGCAGTGAACAAGGCGTATGTGGATCAGGCAGTGGCGAGTGCTGTGGGAAGCCTGCTGACGGCATCGGGCGGGACGCTGACGGGGCCGCTGACCTTGAGCGGAGATCCGACGCAGCCATTGCAGGCAGCGGATAAGCACTATGTGGATTCGACATTCGGCCTG
>PLWR01000089.1 GCA_003165615.1 Acidobacteriota bacterium
TCTCTTAGAACAAATTTACCCTGCCTGTTCCACTACCCTGCTTGCTCCTGCTGTGCTATTGTCTTACCCGCAATCCAACGGTCGCTTCGCCATCAGTTGTGATGGCGGGTGGCGCGAGGAGGCGGCGCATGCTCAAGAAAGCAAGGATGGTGCCGGTTCCGATTCTCATGGTGGTCGTTGCGGCTTCCTTCGCACTTCACCCGCTCCCGGTTGCGGTGGGTCAGACGGCCCCCGAGGTCTCTTCGGAGGGTGAGGCTACCCCAGCCGTCTCCTATGTTGAGATCGCGGGGCGTCAAGTGGCGATGTGGAAGCCCGCCGGTCCGGCGCCGGTAGCAGGTTACCCCCTCATCGTGTTCTCACATGGCTTCACCCTTTGCGAAACGAATTCGCAGTTTCTGACTGAGGGTTGGGCGCGAGCGGGCTATTTCGTTCTAGCTCCTCATCATCACGATGGGGCCTGCGGTTCGAGGCACGGAGGGAAGCTGCTCGAAAAACTCTCCAAGCGTCCGGAGGAACCCTTCCGCAACCCAGACGGCTGGAGCGATGCTACCTATCGCGAGCGGCGCGATGATGTGGAAGCCGTCCTGGATGCCGTTCTCAAAGAAAAATCATGGGAGGGTGTTCCGATTGACGGCAGCCGTGTCGGCCTAGCCGGTCACTCGTTAGGCGGATACACCGTTCTCGCCCTGGCAGGGGCATGGCCTTCCTGGAAGGACCCTCGCGTCAAGGCCGTGCTCGCCGTGTCTCCGTTTTGCATCCCGTTTTTTAAGACCGGCGACTTGGGCCATCTCGGCGTGCCCGTCATGTACCAGGGAGGGACGAGTGACGTCGCGGTCACTCCGACGGTGGCGCGACCGGGAGGCGGCTACGAGCTCACCTCGGCTCCGAAGTGCTTCGTGGAGTTTGCCATGGCGGGGCACCTGGCGTGGACGAGCGCCGATCCCTTGCACCATGGCCTCATGGAGCGATACGCCCTCGCCTTCTTCGATCGTTATCTGAAGGGAGTGACGAGTCCCGACCCCTTGGCCGCACTGGTTAATTCTCCCCGGCCCTCGGCCGTGAGACGCCTAGAGTATGCGGAGAAATGAAATGCCTCACCCGAACGTAAGACAACGAGTCCGTCTGAGGTACCTACTCAGCGGGTAGCGGGGGTTCGGGGTGCGGGGCGCAGAGGGCACAGGGACAATCAACTCACCTTCCTTGGTGTCTTCGTGTCTGGGTGGTGACTTTTTTTGCCGGAGCGCCGCCGCGGCTCCCCTGTAGCCTCACTTTTTCCTTGACAAAGGCTAGATATGTGAGTATAGTCAGTAGAGAAGTTCGCCTGTTGACGAAAAGGCGCTGACCGTGTCGAACGTGGAAGACTTCAACCTCCTCCCCTTGTGGCGATTTCGCCACACTTTAAGCCGACAAAAAGTCACAAATGGGGGACCACCACCCCGGAAAAGTATAAAAAATGAAGGTCGATCCGGAAATGTGTATGAAAATAAAGGGTCGAATGGCAAATTGTCTGAAAATATCTCGGACATTTGTGCCAAAATTTAGCCATTTTTGCAGAAAATTGCAGGTTTGGAAGGCCATTTTGCTGCAATTTGCGCTTTCGGGGCGCTTCTTTCCCGGAATTTGTGGCGACAAGTTGGGCACCCACCCGCCTTAATGTGGCAGCGTAACCACACCCTTCGGCGGGCGACGTCCCGACGGCCTTCCGACCGGCCTGCTCTCTCCGCAGGGTCGGAACGACGGCATGTGCGAACCAGAGTTCCGCGTTACAATGCTGCCCCTGGCAAGCAAACGCCTTCAAGGGGTGGCCGGTGCAACACGCTATGAATACCAAACTCTGTTTTCTTCCGACCTTTTTTCTGGCGGCCGCAAGCCTTCAGGCCCAGTCGATTTCCCAATACATTCCCACCTCGCAGCCGGAGGCCTCCATCGAAATTCGCGTCGCGGAAACCGCGCCCTTCAAAATCCCCCGCACGGTCTACGGCACTTTTCTGGAAGAAATTGGGCACTCGGTTTTTGGGGGAGTTTCCGCGCAACCTTTGGACAATCCCAGTCTGGAAAGCTACGACGCCAGCCTGGAAGAATTGCGCGCGCGGTTTTCGGCGCCGGAGTTCATCCGCTCCACCCGCGATGGTATGCCGCTGCCCTGGCTTCCCCTGCGCGATGTGGGAATGCGTTTTGAGCCCCGCTGGGGCAATGCCGCCAATTCCGAGCGCTATCTCTATGTCATGGGCGTAGCGGGCGAGGAAGTGGGCATTCGCCAGGCCGTTTATCTCCCCATCGAGCGCGAGCGGGAATATCAAGGCGTACTCTTTGCCATTGCGCACGATGGCTCGACGGAGCTTTCCGTGAGCTTCCGTGAACACAACGTGCCCGACGGCGTTCTTGCCTCCACCACGGTCCGCGTACCCGAAGGCTCGACCTGGGTAAAGCTCCCCTTTCACCTCACCCTGCCGCCAGGGCGGGTGCAACCTCTCACGCCGGTGGATTTCGCCGTCGCCTTGAAAACGGGCCAGCGGATTTCGCTCGATGAAATTCGCCTCTACCCCGCCGACGCCATCGGCGGTTTGGACCCGGAGGTCGTTGCGGCGGCAAAGGCTTTACACACGTCGCTGCTGCGTTATGGAGGCAATTACACCAGCGGTTATCACTGGCGCGATGGAGTTGGACCGCTCGATTTGCGGCCCACCCGGCTGAACCAGTCGTGGGGCTATCCGGTCTTTAATGATTTTGGGACCGACGAGCTGATGAAGTTTACCCAGTTGATTGGGGCGCGGGCGCAGATTTGCCTGAACCTGGGAAGCGGCTCTCCGCAGGAGGCGCGCGAGTGGGTGGAGTACTTGCAAGGCCCGCCAGGGACCACGGAGGGCGCGCGGCGCGCCGCCAACGGCCACCCGGAACCTTATGACGTTGGTTCCTACGAACTCGGCAATGAACTCTGGGGCCGCTTTCAAATCGGCTGGCAAACCCCCGAAGGCTACGCGGATCGATACAGGGTTTTCCTTAACGCCATTCGCAACGTCACCCCGCCCAGCACGGCGCTCTACGCCAATGGAGCAGACCTTGACCACTTTCAGGATTGGAATGGCACGCTGATCGCGCGGGACGGCGAAGACCTTTCCTATATCACCACGCACTTTGTCGTGGGCGTGGACGACATGGTCAATAAATCCGCCGATCACGATGCGCGCCTCGCGGCGGGATTTGCCCTGCCGGTGGGCGTGGGCAACTACCTGGCGGCGGCCAAGGCCCAGATCGACGCGAATCCCGCCACGCGCGGCCACGTGAAGCTTGCCTTTACGGAGTGGATATTCCTTTCCCCCGCGCAAGCAAACCTTCCCGACTTTACCAATCTCGGCGGGGCCATCATCACGGCGGGCTGGATGAACATGATTTTGAGCCATGCCGATTTCGTTCCCATCTCCGATATGACGGGGCTCATCGAGGGCGGGGGCATCCACAAGCAGCGCGGACGTGTCTATCTGACGCCCCAATGCTGGGCATTCTCGCTGTACTCCAACTACGCGGGCGACACCCTGGTGGCCTCGCAAACGCAGGTTCGCACCTACAACGTCCATGAGGGGATTCGCCGCGCGCCGGAGATTCCCGGCGTCCCCTACCTCGATGTGCTGGCCACGCGCCACTCCCCGAGCGGTGATCTGGTAATCTTCGTCGTGAATCGGGACGCGAACAGCGCCATTCCTACCTCGATCCGATGGAAGGATTTCATGCCCGCCACCATCGTGCAGGTGAGGACGCTGAACGCGGATGCGATTACCACGCAGAATGACGAGGAACACCCTGAGCGTGTGCGCCCGGTCAGCTCGACGCTCCCTCTCTCGGGGGCCGAACTGCATTATGATTTTCCCGCGCACTCTTTGACCGTGCTCACTTTCGCGAAGCGCTGACGCGCAAAGTGCGCAGAGTGATGATAGAGTTGATTCGTAGAACTCTGACGAGTCATTCTTCCACTCGACCAGGAGTTCCCCGCAGCTACGAGCATGCTGAATACAAATCAATTCGATGCTCAAGCCCGCAACATGGTCGAAACGCAGCTTCGCCGCCGGGGCATCCGCGACGAGCGGGTGCTGGAAGCCATGCGGCTGGTTCCACGCCACGAGTTTGTCCCGGCGCAGTTTGTGAACGCTGCTTATGAGGACCGCCCTTTGCCCATCGGTGAGCGCGAGACGATTTCCCAACCGTACATCGTGGCCGTCATGACGGAAACGGCGCGCGTCGCCCCTGGGGACAAGGCTCTGGAAATCGGCGGGGGCAGCGGTTACCAGGCGGCAATTCTCGCCCAACTGGGCGCAACGGTTTGCACCATTGAAAGCAATCCTCAGCTTGCGGAAGAGGCGCGTGTACGCCTGGCGCGCCTGGGTTACAAAAATGTTGAGGTGTTCGCAGGTGACGGTAGCGAGGGCCTTGCTGCCCGCGCGCCTTACGATGTTGTCATCGTGAGTGCGGGGACGCCCAGTATTTCCCCCATCCTCCTCGGCCAACTGGCAGACGGTGGCCGCCTGGTGGCGCCCGTGGGAAATTTACAGCAGCAGGAACTCTTGTTGGTTTGCAAACAAGGCGGGGAAATAACCACCCGCCACCTCGACGCGTGCCAGTTTGTGCCACTGATCGGAAAAGGTGGCTGGCCGGAGGAAGAAGTTCGAAGCTAGCTCCTCACTTCCAGCTTCTGATATAGTTTCGCGCCATGCCCGAACCGTTTCTCAGCATCGTGGTTCCCGCCTACAATGAGGCGGACCGCATCATCAGCTCACTGGAAGCGATTCAAGACTATGTGCGGGGGAAGGACTTCCTTGTCGAAACGATTCTGGTGGATGACGGCTCGACGGACAACACGGTGGAAGTCGCTTCGACGCAAGCGGGGATTCGGGTGTTGCGGAACCAACGCAACCGAGGAAAAGGATACTCGGTTCGGCACGGAGTTCTGGAGGCGCGAGGTGAACTCATCCTTTTTACCGACGCTGACCTTTCCGCTCCCATCGAGGAAGCGGACAAACTTCTGGCAGCGATGGAATCTTCCCACGCCGATGCAGTGGTGGGTTCGCGGGCCTTGCAACGCGAACTGATTGGCATTCACCAATCGCCGTTTCGCGAATGGGGAGGCCGATTCTTCAACTTGTTGGTCAGGACTTTCACCGGTCTCAGAATTCACGACACGCAGTGCGGCTTCAAGCTCTTCCGGCGCGATACCACCCGCCGTGCTTTCGAACGCCAGCGCGTGGACCGATTCGGATTCGACCCGGAAATCCTTTTCCTGACCCAGCGCCTGGGTGGCAAGGTGGTGGAGGTCCCGGTGCGCTGGAATCACAACGCCGCCACCAAAGTGCATTATCTGCGGGATTCCCTGCACATGACCCTGGATCTGGTGGTCCTGCGCTGTCGGTCTTTGACGGGTCAATACGAAAAGGCAGGAGGCGGTAAGCAATAGGCGGCAGGCAGCGGGCAGTCCCCAGAGTATCGCGTCTCAAATCACCGCACCTTTGATTGTCAGGGTCGGTGTTGTAGCGCTGACCTTGAGGTCAGCATCTGCCGACCCTTCGGCCAGCTCAGGGCAGGCTCTAAAGGTTGGCACTACACGTGCTGATTTCCTTATCGTTTTCGCCTCATTTTCGCCGCTTTTTTTTGCTTGACTCGCCCTGAATGCGGAATTAATATCGGCCCATCGCTAGAAAGGAGGTGATCCATGTCGATTGAAAGTGATAGTGACCTTAGCGAGGGTGCTGAGGCTTAGGCGCAAAGTGAGCGCTCTATCGTGGGTCCCTCTCTTCTTTTCTAGCTCAGAGAGGGTGTGGTGGCAAGGCGCTGCTGTGCGCCGTTCCTGAGAAAGATCGGAAATAGGAAAAGCCAAACCCATCAGTATCCCGGGCCCCTGGTTGTGCGGTCAGCGTACAACCAGGGGCTTTTGATTTAATGGACGTTGATGAACAGCCAACCGGATGGAACTGAAATCCAGCCGCCCGCAGCACCCGGGCCGGTTATTTTGCCGCCTGCTGCTTCCTTTCTTGCCGGGCCGTGGCCGCTGGCAATTCTCCTGCTGCTCGCCACTTTGCCTTATATCGGCGTCCTCCGCAATGATTTCGCCTACGCTTACGACGACAAGGCGCAGATCATCGACAATCCCTACGTGCACAGCTTCGGGCACTTGCGGGAAGCGCTGACCACCTCGGTTTGGTCGTATAAAAGCGGCTACGGCGTGAGCAACTATTACCGGCCGGTCATGACGATCGGATTCCTTCTCTGCTATCACCTCTTCGGCCCATTGGCCTACGGATTCCATTTGGCCAGCCTGCTGCTGCACGTGGCCATTGTTACGATGGTGTTTCTGTTTGCGGAGCGGCTGTTTCGCGACCGTGGCGCGGCGTTGGGCACGGCAGTCGTATTCGCGCTCCATCCGATTCACGTGGAGCCTGTGGCGTGGATTCTCGACGTGGCCGACCTGGAGGTGACCTTCTTCTTCGTGCTCACTTTCTGGTTATTCCTGAAGGTGGGAGAGCAGCGCGGCGGACGGCGGCTGTGGACGCAAGCCGTCATGATGGCAAGCTGCCTTCTGGCCCTCGCTTCCAAAGAACCAGCGCTGACACTTCCCTTCCTCGCTGCAATCTATGAGCACTTTTATCGTGAAGACCATGCCGAGACCACGTGGAGGGAGAAATGGCTCCGGCAGGGGCCGCTCTGGCTCGCGTTGCTGTGCTACTTCTTGATACGGGTCTGGTTCCTGGGAGGTGTCGCCCATAACACGGGATTGCACGACCTCACCCCGCTTGAAACTCTTCTGTCCGCCCTGGCTCTGGTGGGCCAGTACCTCGCCAAACTTTTTTGGCCGGCGCATCTTTCGGCATTCTATACCTTCCAGGCGAGCAGCCGGCTTTTCGACGCGCGCGTGCTTGCGGGTATTGGCGCGCTGGTCTTTTGCGGCGTGGCATTCGTTGCGCTGTGGAAGCGGGCGCGGCCGGCGTCATTCGGAATCCTCTGGCTGCTGGCCACGCTCGCGCCGGTGCTGAATGCGCGGTGGATGGCCGCTTACGTCTTCGCGGAACGCTATCTCTATTTGCCCTCGGTGGGATTCTGCCTGGTGGGGGGATGGGCGGCGGCAGCCTTGTGGCGGGCGACCGTCAGGCAAAAACCCGCTTGGCGAGTGGGGGCCGTCACCGCCGCGTGCTTCCTGGCGGCGCTTTGCCTACTTCGCATCGTCATGCGCGTTCAAGACTGGCGGGACGATATTACGCTGTTCACCAGGACCCTTGCTGCCGAGCCCAACGATTATCGTTTGCACGATGCATTGGGGCAGGCCTACTGGATTCGAGGAGAGTCGGAAGGGGCTGAACGCGAATGGCAGGAAACCTTGCGCCTGGAACCCAACAATATTCAAACCCTTGATTCGCTGGGGGCGCTCTATGCCGAGCAGGGGCACTTTGACAAAGCCATACCGGATCTTGAGAAAACCCTCCAGCTCAGTCCCAATGATCCCGAGGCGCGTTTGATCCTGGGGGCGGTTTACGCCGAAACGGGCAAGATGGATCGCGCGGAGGAGAATCTCCGCGCTGCCGTGCTTCTGTCCCCCACGAATTTCAATGCTCACAACGTGCTGGGCAAACTTTATTTTGATTCGGATCGGTTCGTCGAGGCAGCGCACCAGTTCAACCAGTCACTGCAATGCGAGCCCAACCTGGCTGCCTATGACCATCTGGGTTACATCTACATGAAGTGGAGTGATCCCGACAGGGCGGAGGCGGCTTTTAAGTCAGCGCTCGCGATCAACAGCACCGACAGCCACGCGCACTTCAATCTCGGGCTGATATACGCGGCTTCCGGGCGTAAAGCCCAAGCCATGCAGGAGCTCCAAGAGGCTCTGGCCGCTGATCCCCACAATCCTGAAATCCTTTCGGCCCTGGAGAAATTGCGGCGCTAGAGAAGCCTGGTGAATGGCCGCCCCTTTCATCCGGCGGTTGGCGCACCCCTCTCCGGCAAGAGGCAAGGATATTAATTCAATGTCGCACTATCCATGCGCCCGGAAAGAGCGGGCGGAAAAAGGCGTTTCCGGCATCAATAAGAAAGGGCGTTCCATCGCCCGGCACGCGGCTTCAAGGGCAGGCTTGGCCAGACTCGGCCCCTGCTTGCAGAATCGATCAGCAGCGCAAGGAGGAATTATGTTTGAGACTCCACGGAAGCAATGGCGTTCTTCTGCCCGGAGAATTGCGGTAGGCTTGCTGGGGTCCATGGTTCTCGCGCTGAGTGCGCAGGCCGCGCCCGGCAAGGATTCGCTTCAACAACTTGACAATTCCGTGGTGACCCTGGTGCAGCAGGTTTCTCCTGCCGTGGTGCAGGTACTGGTGACTGGATACGGGGCCGTGGAGCAGCGCGGGCAGACGGCACTGATCAGCCGCCAGCGGACGCTGGGCTCCGGCTTTATCGTGGACCCGGAGGGATACATCATCACCAATGCGCATGTGGTGGAAGGAGCCGTAAGGGTCCGCGTGGTGCTCTCTTCATCTGAGAGCAGCAATTCGCCCCATGCCACCTTGCGCTCCAGGACCACCACCATGGACGCGCGCGTCCTGGGGGTGGAAACCGGCACGGATCTGGCCTTGCTCAAAATCGAAGCCAGCGGCCTGCCGTCACTTCCTTTGGGCAGATACCAGGATGTGCACCAGGGCCAACTGGTGTTTGCCTTTGGAAGCCCGGAGGGCTTGGGAAATTCCGTAACCATGGGCGTGGTGAGCTCCATTGCGCGCCAGCCTGACCCCGATCGCCCTATGGTGTATATCCAGACGGACGCGCCCATCAACCCCGGAAACAGCGGCGGCCCGCTGGTGGATATTGAGGGTAGGGTGGTGGGAATCAATACTTTTATTCTGACGCAAGGCGGAGGAAATGAGGGCCTCGGATTCGCGATTCCCAGTGGTGTGGTGCGACGCATTTACGAGCAACTGCGCAAACATGGGCACGTGCATCGAGAGGAAATCGGCGCGGCGGTACAAACCATTACCCCGACATTGGCAGCGGGACTGGGGCTGCCACAGGATTACGGCGTGATCGTCTCCGACGTTACACCCAAGGGTCCCGCCGAAGGCGCGGGACTGAAAGTACAGGACATCATCCTGACCCTGAATGGGAAGCCGGTGATAAACGTGCCGCAGTTTGACGCTGCGTTTCAGTTGCGGGAGGCGCCGGCGCCCCTGCAATTGGAGGTCGTGCGGGGCTCGGAAAAGATCTCCTTACAGGTTCCCGTCGTCGAGGTACATGATGATATGGATCGCCTGGCGGACTCGCTTGACCCGGTAAAGGACTTGGTTCCAAAATTGGGGATTCTCGGTGTGCAGATTGACCAGCAGATTTCCGCGATGGTTCCAGACCTGCGCATGGCCTCAGGAGTGATCGTGGCGGCCCGCACGGCCTATGGCGCGAGTGTCGATTCCGGTCTGGAGACCGGCGATGTCATCCACTCGTTGAACGGCATCACCATTATCAGCCTGGATGTGCTGAGCGGAGGCATCCAACAGATAAAGCCTGGCGACCCGGTGGTGGTGCAAATCGAACGCAACGGCCAATTGCATTACCTGGCATTTGAGATGGAATGAGAGGGGAAAGGCGTCCGTTGTCAGTTGCCGGTCTTCAGGTTCCCATTCCCCCAGAGGGAGAGCGCGGCTTGCCCTTGTAGCGCCGACCTCCAAGTGGGCACGTGCTGACCTCCCGACCATGGCGGGACAGGTTCCGGTCGGCGCTACAAGGCGGACCGGCCTCCTCAACGCCCGGGGTGCAGATAACGCGTTTCGATTGCTTTCACCTTTTCCAGGCGGCGAACGTGGCGTTCTTCATGGGTGAAGTTGGCGCGCAGGTAATCACGCACGAGGTCCTTGGCCAGTTCCGATCCGATCACGCGGGAACCCAGCACCAGCACGTTCATATCGTCGTGTTCCACGCCCTGGTGGGCGGAATAGCAATCGTGGCAAATGGCGGCGCGGATTCCGGGAATCTTATTGGCGGCCACGGATGCGCCCACGCCACTGCCGCAAATCAGTACGCCGCGTTCCGCCCGGCCTTCAAGCACCGCGCCGGCAACCGCTTCCGCAAAGTCGGCGTAATCCACCGCTGCGGTGCTACAGGTGCCAACGTCCACCACCTCGTGGCCCAAACCGCGCAGAAATTCAGCCAACGCCTGTTTCAGTTCGTACCCGGCATGATCCGAACCTAATGCCAGCCGCATGCGAGTCTCCTCCTGGGAAATCTGGCCATCTAACCATCGGGTCATTTGTTCATCGAGTCATCGGGTCATTGAAGGACTGCCAATCTTCCGGGGGTCGTGGTCGAACGACCGTGATACGCTGAGACCGAAAGATCGAGGCCACTGACAACTGACAACGGACAACGGACCGTTTTTCAATGACCCGATGACTCGATGAACAAATGACCCGATCTCCTGTTTACAAGCTTCCGATCAAAATCCCAGTGATGAAAACCAGCGCCAGGATTTCCCGCTCCGTGAGGTCCTTGAAGTTTCTTGCCATTGCAAATCTCCGCGTTAACTCACCGTCCGCTTGCCGGCTTTGCGGTCGGCGTACTGTTCAGCGATCCAGGCGTAGGTCTTGGCCATCCCGTCGCGCAGCGGAGTGCGCGGCTCCCAATGCAGGATGCTCTGAATCATGGTGTTATCACTATTACGGCCCGCCACGCCACGAGGCGCGGTGGGGTCGTACTCGCGTTTCAGTTTGACCCCGGCGATGGTCTCCACGATTTCCACCAATTCGTTGACGGAAACCAATTCGCTTGACCCCAAATTGATGGGTTGGGCGAGCAATTCCTCGCAATGCATGATCATATCGATGCCCTTCACGCAGTCGTCAATGTACATGAAACTGCGCGTGGGAGTGCCGTCGCCCCAGATCAGGATGGTATGGTTCCCTGAGTCCTTGGCTTCGATCACCTTGCGGGAAATCGCCGCCGGAGCTTTTTCCCGGCCGCCGTCCCAGGTGCCGTGCGGCCCGTAAACATTGTGGAAGCGCGCAATGAAAGTCTTCAGCCCGCGCTCGGCCGTGTATTCCTGGCAGACCATTTCAGAGAAAAGCTTCTCCCAACCGTAGCCGCGCTCGGCCATGGCGGGGTAAGCATCCGACTCCTTCAGGGCGCGGACCTTGGGGTCCTTCTGCAATTCGGTGTTGTAAGCGCAGGCGGAGGAGGAGTAGAAGTAGCGCTCCGCCCCGGCGCGGTAAGCAGCTTCCACCAGGTGGGTGTTGATCAGCACGCTGCGCAAGCACTCAACGCGGAAACGCTCAATGAAGCCCATTCCGCCCATGTCCGCGGCAAGGTTGTAGACTTCCATGGCGCCTTCGCAGGCGCGAACGCAGTTCTTGTATTCGCTCAAATCGAGGCACAAGCTTTCAACGCCGGGTACATGCTGGTACCACTCGGGCAGAGGCTTCTTATCCACGGCGCGGATTCGGGTAAAGCCGCGTTCGTGAAAATATCGCGCCAGGGCCCCCCCGATAAATCCGCCTGCCCCTCCGATGACAATCAAACCGCTCTTGTCCGGCTCGGATTTGTTGTTGGCCAACGATTGGTTTTCCATAATGCCTCCCCTTATAAAGCGGAGTCTTCCCGTAGTCTGCTCGACTCCCCTCGGTATGGCCCCAAGTTAACTCGAAATGATAGCAGATTGAACAGAAATAACCACCGGTGGCTGACGGCATAGTAAAGGCCAGTGCCAGCGTAGCGCGGATCCCCGCTTTTGGGGTCCGCGGCTCTTATCTCGCCAAGACCGGGAATTGCGAAGACATACGCCTGCCCTCAGTTTCGGGAGTGCGAGTCCAGGGAAGAACCGCAGACCGCAAAGACGGAGGTCGGCAAGGCAATACCGCAAAATTTCGTTTTTTGGCAAGATTGTCGTGCCAATTACGGTTCAGACCCCCTCACCCGGCCCGCCCCAGCTGATGAAAGCGCCGGTTGCGGGCCACCCTCTCCCCCAAGGGGGCGAGGGAAGTTATTTCAAATCAACCTCCGCGTGGGAAAGTTCTGCACTTTACACGGGCGACGCGGGACCTTTGGCCTTGTAGGGGCGCATGGCCATGCGCCCGTACTTCCGGAATAGGAAGTGCCCATTGATTTATTGTAATAAACTGCATGGGACGGCACACTAGCAGGCAGGTCCGCGCCACTCTGGCTTCTCGCAGCGCCCCGCCCTGTCGGGGTATTTGCCGGCAGGATGCCAGCGCTACAGCCAGCGACACGCAACAAAGGGTGAACAATATGGAGACTTACAACAAACTTACACGGCGTGAGGCGTTAAAACTCGGTGCCGCGGCGCTTGGCAGCTCTGTTACTGCACCTTTGGACGCTGCGCAGGATCGGCGCGCGTCCAAGCCCAATCGGCCGAACTTTATCATTTTCATGACCGATGGCCAGCGGCCGGATGAGTTCAGCTACATGCAGGGGAACAATGCTTCCAGTTTGACGTGGGATCAATGCCAGGTGAATCCCATCCTGCGCACTCCCCACATGGACCGGGTGGCGCGCGAAGGGCTCTGGTTCCGCAATGCCTTTGCCACGAACGCGCTCTGTGCTCCCGGCCGCGCCTGCACGCTGACCGGCATGTATTCCCGCGCTCACGGAGTGATCGATAACAAAGACCGGCCCCTGAACCCGGGAGCGCCGATCATTTCCGATCTGCTGCGTGCGGCGGGCTACGAAGTGGCTTTCTGCGGCAAGTCGCACATCCAGGGAGCGCTGCGCGATCATTACTGGGACTACTACTTCGGCTACAAGGGACAGGCGAAGTATTTCAACTGCCCGATTGCCGAGGGGATCAAGGGAAAGGTGGGGCCCGATCAAGTTTATAAAGATTGGGTGGATGATGTCGTTACCAAGGCGGCGGTGGCGTGGCTGGAGGGCCGCCAAGAGAAACCGTTCTGCCTCTTTCTTTGGCTCTACTCGCCGCACGCCGAATGCATACGCCCGCGCCGTCATTTGGATCTTTACGACGGCGACTATATCCCCAAGCCCCCTACTTTCGATGATGACTTGAAAGGCTACCGCGGCAAACCGAAGGCCTTTGCTGAGGCGGACAATAAAATCGGAACCATGCTGTGGTGTGCGACGCTGGAGAACCTGGTGAAAGGCCATTACGCGCTCACGGTGGGGGCCGATGACAACCTGGGGCGCGTGTTCCAAGTGCTGGAGCGAACGGGTAAGCTGGACGATACGGCAATTATGCACACCGCCGACCACGGCTACTTCCTGGGTGAATGGCGGTTGATGGACAAACGCCTGATGCATGAGCCTTCCATCCGCATTCCGCTGAACATCCGCTATCCCCAACTGATCAAGCCGGGAACGTTTATCGACGAGATGGTTTTGAACGTTGACATTGCCCCGACCGTGCTCGATCTGGCGGGCGTTAAAATCCCATCGGCCATGCAAGGCCGCAGTTTGCTGCCGCTGATCCAGGGAAAGGCGACGGAGTGGAGGAAGGATTGGCTCTACTCCTATTATGAATATCCCGGCCCCACCATGGTGCCCAGGAACCACGGCGTCCGGACCGAGCGCTATAAGTTGATGGAGTACTACGAACAGCAGCCCAAAGAATACGAGCTTTACGATCTTCAGGAAGATCCCCGCGAGCTGAATAATTTGCACGAGGACCCGCGCCACCGCGACATCAGTGCGCAACTTCTCCAACGCCTGAACGAACTGCGGGAGGAAATGGGCGAAGCCTGAGGACGGGGAAGCGGGTAGAACAGCGTGGCAGAGCCGCAAAAGAAAGTCAAAACGCAAAGCGCAAA
>PLWR01000664.1 GCA_003165615.1 Acidobacteriota bacterium
GCTGATCGAGCAGCGCGGGATTGACTTCGCCCCGGCGGAAGGAGAAATGCGGTGACTGATCTTGAGAAAGCCCGGCACCTCTTCCAACAGGCGGGCTTAGCCTTCCCGACGATTCCCGAGCAGCTTGCGGCGATGTTGAAGGAGCGGGGGGAATGGCTCTTTTCCACTCGGGAGATTGAAATTTCGCCTCACGACTCGTACCATTACGTCGATGAGTATGAGGACGCCTCCGTGGAGGATTACGCCATCCTGTGCCATTCCGGACACGGCGCGAAATCGTCTGCGATTGAGTATTACCTGGTCCACGGCAACTTGCGGATGTTCCTGCAGCTCGCCTGGGGCGGGGTGCATATGGATGCCCAGCGGGCTGCGGCCGACATTGGCTGGTGTTTTGGGCTCGCTGACGAGATCGACTGGACAATGAATGCCGTCCAACGACCCAAATGGGGTCCCCCGTTGATAATTGTGGGCTCGGATTTTTACCTGAGCTATTGGTCGGCTCCAGGCAAAGCCATCGATGAGGAGGCAAAGTCCCCCGGGGAGGTGCTCGCGGAAGCGCTTCAATGGCTGAAGGAATAGACTCCAGTTCATGGTCGCCCTCCAAAGCGCTTCGCGCATTTTGGCCAGTCGAGCGCAGGACGTAACCTCCGCTCGGAATGAGAGGCTTGTTATGGCGAGACTGCTGATTGTTGATGACGAAGAATCACTTTGCCGGCTTTTGGCGGTTGTCTTCGGCAAGGGCGGCCACATGGTGGACACAGCCACGACCGGCCGGGCTGCCAAAGAAAAGATAGATTCACAGACCTACGATGTTATCATCACGGACATTCGCCTGGCGGATGTGACGGGGCTCGAATTGCTGGAGCACGCACGCGCCGCAAAGATCCGGACGCCGTTCATCCTGATCACTGCGGTTCCGACCATGTCGACCGCCATCCAGGCCGTGAATCTGGGCGCTTACCGTTATGTGATCAAGACTGATTCTCTGGTGGAAGAACTATGCTCAGTTGTCGAAGGAGCACTGAAAAGCGACGGGGAACTTCGTTAGGTAATCGAGACTTCCTTTCTGGATCGTCACCTCCCATTGAGCAGGAGACCTTTGAATCGAAGCCAACCTTATCTAGACCACCCGAAACAAGAGAGCTTTCGCGATGGTCCTGGGACAGGGATAAACCGAGGAGGTATGCGATGTTTGACAGAGGAATTAACAATACGAACTTCTTGGATGCATTGAAAGCTTGGCTCCCCAAGAGCGGAATTGTCGGCGACAGAGACTTGTTCATCGCAATGAGGAAAAGAACCGTCAATGTCTATTATCAAGGCTGCAGCCTTTTTGAAATTTCTTACAGTGGCGAGATTCAACTGAAGACCCACTTCAAATATCTCATCCGTCCGCGGTTGCCGTCGGGGAAATCCTATGTCACCTGGAAGAACGACCGCCCCAACCTTGGAAACGCGGCGGACTTCTTCATCGACAGCTTCGACATTGACGCTCTAAAGAGAGCGTCGTGGCGGTACGCTGAAGATGAAAAGGTAGGCATACACAATATCATTAAATGCAACACGAACGTTATCGACGTAGAAATCACGCTGCCACAGGATGGCAAGGCCCCAGAAGTGACAGAAGATGGCAATGGAAAGAGCAGACGGACGGCCGACCGCATCGATTTCGCGGCAATTCAGGAGAGAGACGGAACTCCCTTCATCGTCTTCTTTGAGGCAAAGAGATTCGAGAATAAGGAGTTGCGCGCCAAAGATCGCAAGCCGCTGGTGCTTGAGCAGATTAAAGGGTATGAGGATTACATAAACAAGCATCTTTCAGAGTTTAAGGACTCATATCAGGTAGTTTGCAAGAACCTGGTGGCCCTGAACGCAGGCCGAGGCAATGATTTGGTACGACGCGTGGCGCAAAACCCTGAACAACTGAGAGTTGACCCGGCCGTCAGGCTGGTGGTTTTCGATTTCGACGAGGATCAACGTGATGACAAGGTATGGGCTGACCATCGCCAAGTGCTCCTTGACTACTTGGGAGAAGAAAGGCTTCTCTTGAGGGGCAGAACCAACACTTTCACATACGGAATCAGCAAGTACTAGTCGCGGAGAGAGTCAGCTTGAACGTAATCCTCACCGTCCATCGCGGCACGCACGAGATTGGCGGGTGCTGCATTGAAATTGAGCATCCGCGAGGTGACCGCCTGATCCTCGATGCCGGGCGGCCACTCGACGCACCGGAAGACGCCACCGGCCTGCTGCCAGCGTCACTGGATCGAACCCGTCCGGCGACCGTCCTCATCTGCCATCCCCATCAGGATCATTGGGGCCTGGTGGAGGAACTGCCGCCCGATTGGCCGATCTGGACGGGCTCGAACTCGGCCAAATTGATTGCGATTACCAGCGACGTGACGCGTCGTCCGCTCACCCGAACATTCGAGACCTGGAACAGCCGCTCGGGACCCTTCACCATCGGGCCGTTCACCGTTACGCCCTATCTCACCGACCATTCTGCCTTCGACGCCTATATGCTGCTGGTCGAGGGCGCGGGGAAGCGGATTCTCTATACGGGCGACTTTCGCCGTCATGGCCGCAAATCCGTGCTTGTGGACAAGTTTATGGCCAGCCCGCCGCCCGATATCGACGTGCTGGTCACCGAGGGCTCCAATCTCGGCACGGACAAGCCGGTGAAGAGTGAGAAAGAGATCGAGCAGGATTTCGTCGAGTTGTTCAAACGAACCAAGGGCCGCGTCTTCGTGTCCTGGTCGGGCCAGAACATTGACCGCACGGTGAGCCTCTACCGGGCAGCAAAACGCACGGGCCGGATCCTCGCGATCGATCTCTATACCGCCGATGTCCTTGATCGGATTGCGGCAGGGACCCGTCTGCCGCGAGCAGGATTTACGAATTTGAAGGTCGTCGTAACCAAGGGGCTTGGCAGATATTACCGCAAACTGGGCCGCGGGGACTTCGTGGCGAGAATGGCGATACACGGCATCGCCGCGCGCCACCTCGTGGGTGGACGCCAAGTCATCATGTTGCGCCGCGCCCTGCTGCGTGATTATCAGGCCGCCGGCGTTGTGCCCACGGCTGATGACGCCTTCAATTTCTCGATGTGGAGTGGCTATCTCTCCGTTCCCTACTACGCGGAGCCGCTGGAATGGTGCCGGGCGCGTGGGGCCGAGATCGCCTATATCCACACCAGCGGCCACGCCTCCCCAGTTGATCTGCGCGCCTTCGCTTTAGCCGTCCGACCGAAGATGGTCGTGCCGGTGCACGGCGTGAAATGGGACGAGGAGGCGCACGGCTTCGGCACAATTCGCCGCCTTGCGGATGCCGAAACGCTGGTCATTCCTTAAGGAGTTCGGCGGGCTGGCGCAGACGTGTTTTTCAAGGTCTGCGGCCCTTGTCGGTGATCGTACCCAGGGGCCGCGGACCTACAGAACAGGTCCGCGCTTCGTTAGGGTGAAAGGAGGGACGTGAATTCTCGCAAATTGCTCCAAAAAGCGCTTTCGTCTCCTGCGAATCTTCGCTTTGCTGAGGTTTGCGCGCTGGCGCGCGCCTTCGGATTCCATCTTTCCCGGGTGAGCGGGAGCCATCACATCTTCGCTCACGAAGGTGTGCGGGAACTCGTAAATCTCCAGGACGTGGGAGGGAAGGCGAAGCCTTACCAAGTTAAACAGTTGCTCGACCTCGTGGAGCGGTATAATCTGTCTTTAGGCGGTGAGGAATGAAAGACTACCACATGAACGTTTTTTTCAGCGACGAAGACGGCGGATACATCGCCGACATCCCCGATCTTCCCCACTGCGCCGCTTTTGGCGAAACGCCGGAGCAGGCTTTGGCGGAAGTTCTTAAGGCCAAGGCGGCCTGGATCGAAGCTGCCAAGGCGGAAGGCAAACCCGTCCCCCCACCCACCTTCCGGCCCGTCATTTATCAACTCTCCAAAGTGCCCGCCTGACTGGGGCACGAGCTGTTGGCCACAATCACTGCTCATGTGACCGTGGGATTCTCCTTCGATGACGAACGCACGGCCAATTCCTATGACGAATTGGCCGTGATGGCTGCCTCCGGGCAGCACAACCTCAGGCGCCGTGGAGCCCCAACGGGGCGATCTAATAC
>PLWR01000685.1 GCA_003165615.1 Acidobacteriota bacterium
GTTTTCATAACATCACGGACAGTGCATTTCCGTGGGCTTTTCAGGCGTGATAGCCCCAGAACATTCGCGCGTAATCAATAGGAATGGGACCCGCTTCCAGAACTGCCTTGTCTAGCGCAACGCTGTTATAACTCCGTCCCCGCCGGAAGAACCCACGGACAGGAAAGCACTGTCCGTGACTACGTGCTATCTGCTTGCGGGTGGGTTTACGCTGGAAGTGTGATATCGTGATATCAGGAGGAAGATGGAATGGCCCAATTGGTGGTTCGTAATCTCGAAACAGCAATCAAGCTACGGTTGCAGCGTCGCGCCAAGCGGCATGGCTGGAGCATGGAGGAAGAAGTGCGGGATATTCTGCGCGACGCCGCCAAGGAGGAAGCAGCCCCCATGCGCGGGTTGGGAACCGAAATCGCCTCTTTGTTTACCAAGGCCGGTCTGGACGCGGACATTCCTGAGCTTCGCGGACATGCGATCAAGCCCGCATCCTTCAGCCGATGATTATCCTCGACACCAACGTGCTTTCGGCACTGATGAGCCGAACACCTGACAAACAGGTCATCACCTGGCTGGACAAGCAGCCCAGGACTTCCGTCTGGACAACCTCCGTGACGGTTCTTGAAATCCGCTTTGGATTGCAAACGATGCCATTGGGAAGGCGGCGCACAGCTCTGATGCAGGCCTTTGAAACTGTCCTGGCGGACCAGATCGATGGGCGAATCGCCGCGTTTGATACAGCAGCGGCGCAACTCGCCGGGGACCTCATGGCGATACGCCACAAGAAAGGACGCCCCGGCGACCTAAGAGACACGATGATCGCCGGCATCGTGCTCGCCGGTCATGCGACGCTCGCCACTCGCAATACATCCCACTTTGAGGATCTTTCCGTCCCCGTCATCAACCCTTGGGCCGGCGCATAGGTCTTAACCCGAAAACTTCTGCGCAAACGCGATGCGTTTTTGGATGGAGGGATGACTGTGGAAGATGAACTCAATCCAGGGGTGGGGCTGGCGTTCCGCGAGGTTGAGTTCCGCCAGCTTTTCCATGCTGGTGATGAAGGGTTCGCGGGAAGGAATGGCGCGCAGCGCGTACGTATCCGCCTGGCGCTCCATGGCGCGCGAGTAGGAGTTCACCGCGGGCAAGAGCACGAGGGAAAGTATTGTGGTGACCAGCGCGAGCAGGGGAAGGTTGGCGAAATCCGCCGCGCCGTGAAATCCGAAATGCGGGCTTAGCCAGTCAAGTGTGCGGTGAATCAGGTAGAATCCGGCAAACGTCGCCGCGCCTTGAATCGCGATCATCTGAAAAATATGGCGGTGGACGTGGTGCCCCAGTTCGTGGGCCAACACCGCCTCAACTTCTTCATCCTGAAATTTCTCGAGGAGAGTATCTGACAAAATAATCCGCCGCGTGTTGCCGAGCCCCATCAGCGCGGCGTTGGCCTTCTTACTCTTCTCGCTGAGCTTCCATTCAAACACGCCCTTTACCCGAGTGCCCGCGCGTCGTGAGAGTTCCAGCAAACGCTCGGTTAGAGAGGGATTTTCCAGCGGCTTAAACTTAAAGAAGATCGGGAAAATGAGGACCGGGGCAAGGTTGGCAAGCAGGACGAAGAATCCCATGAAGCCGAAGGCGCACAAAACCCACCAATGCTCGGGCCAGCGGCGCATCGCCCAGTAGAGGAATTCCATCGCCAGCACCCCCAGCGTGGCTCCGACTGCAAGGCCCTTCAATTCATCCTTCACCCAACCCCCCAGCGTCAGGTTGGAAAGCGCGTAGCGATGCTCCAACCAGAAGCCGTCCAGAAAATTGATGGGGAGGCCCGCCACCTGCGTGATGATTCCGAACAGGCCCAGATAAATCAGCAGGGCAAGCCAGGGGCGCGGGCTGTACTGCAACGCCAGGGTTCGCAGGGCCACCGTCCATCCGGTGAAAAGCAGAATGAGAAGAACGGCAAGGTCAACGAGGTGGCCCGCCACGCTCAGAATGCGGCCAGTCTTGTGATAGCTTTTTACGCGGTCGGAATCCTTAGCGCGTTCCGGGATACCCGGCGTAGAAATCTCATTGCCCATGGGAAGCCTGAATCATTGCCTCGAGGTTTTCCAGCGGCACCGAGGGAAGAATCGCGTTTGCCGCCGCGACAATGTAACTATTTCCATACGGCCGGCCGAGGGTATCAATCGTCCTGCGAACCATATCTTTCACTTCCTGGGGGCTGTAATCTTCCAGCCGCTGGTCGTCGATTCCGCCGCTGAAGGCCACCTTCCCGCCATACTGGCTTGCGACCTCCGCGAGATTCAACGGTCCCGGTTGCAGCGGGTCAAGGATGTCCACCCCCACCTCAATCAGGTCGGGAATGATGGAGGCAATACTGCCGCAACTGTGAAACATCACGTCTTTTCCCCAGCGATGAACCTCGGCGAAAATGCGCCGGTAGTATTCCTTGAAATACCGTCGCCACATCACCGGAGAAATCATCAACGCGTCCTGGGATCCCCAGTCATCGGTAAGAAACATGGCGGAGATATCCGTCTTCCCCCATTCCTGAATCAGCCCCATGACATATTCAGTGAGGGCATCGCATAAACGGCGGACCTCGGTCTCGTTGGTGTAGAAGTCCGAGAGGGTATTTTCCATGCCGCGCAGCGCAAAGAGCCGCTCAAAGAGGATGTTGTGCACAATGCCCACGCAGTACCTTCTGGACCCGAGTTTGGCCAGCGCCGGCAACGCCGCGGCGAGTCGTCCGGGCGCACGGGCATTGGGCATATGATTTGCCAGGTAATCGTCAAGCTGTGACCAGTCCTGAAGCGGATGGCCGACCGGATTCGCTCCCACGCCGTCCACGGAATGCCGCCAGACGATTCCCCATTCATCCGTCCATTGCTTCTCCCGCATCAGCAGCTCAAACTCGCTGAGGCGGCTGGGGCGTTCGGGAGGTTGATATCCCAGGGCGANNATCGCCATACCGAACGATTACGTCCATGGTAAAGCGATTCATCCGGGTGAGACAACGGTCCGCTCCTTGCCGGTGCAGGGTGTTCCTGACCCACTCTTTATTGGGGGGGCTCGCCAGTTGCGCGGCCATCACGCGATCCTTAAAACGAGTCGCGATGTCTTCCATCGTGCTTAGAGGCAACGCCCGATAGTCCGCAGGCCGCAGATTTGCACCTGCATTTGCCCCTGAATTTGTTACCGGTACTTGATTTCCCATATCGCCTCCTGGTTTCGGACGCGCCCCAAATTTTACCAGAAAGCGGATGCGGTGAGCGGGTTTTGCGAGGGGCACCTCGAAAAGGAGTTCACCACAGAGACGCAGAGGTCACGGAGGGAACGTAGCGCCTACAAAACAGGTCCGCGCTATCCTGCTTATGCCTCGGCATGTCTGCGGCGGCTGGGGCGCGCCGGAGGCTCGATTTCGGCGATGCCGGAAAGGACGACCGGCTCCCTGTCGGGAAACTCCGCGACCAGGGATAGATTGCCGCCCATCGCTTCCACCGTTTTCCTCAAGGTGGAAAGCAGGAGGTCGCTGCGCTGTTCGAGACGCGAAACACTGTCTTGGGTGATGCCGAGTTCCTNNCGCCGCAGTTCCTGCAAGGTCATTTGCTCCTTAACCAACTCTGCTGTGCGGGCTTCGATTTTCTTCCGTCGCGCGCGGCTTAGGCCCTTCATTTTGTCTTCCAGCGTGATGGCCATGGCTATGTCCTCATTGCTGGGGCACTATACCGCCTTGGCGATGCGCGTCATTTCCGTAAGCAGCGATTTGACCTGTTCCCGCGTGGGCGCTTCGGAGTAAAGCCGCAGGAGGTTTTCCGTCCCCGAGGCGCGCACCAGCANNCTTTCAATCCGGCAACTTTCTTGAATTTCCCCTGCGCCACTTGTTTCACCAATTGCCGGGCTATCGCGAGTTCCACTTCCAAATCGACCCGAGCATAGAAATGCGGCCCGAATTCCTGGCTTAAATCTTCCACCAGTT
>PLWR01000364.1 GCA_003165615.1 Acidobacteriota bacterium
CAATTTCGTTGGCGGCATTCAACGTGTATCCGTCTTTCTCATAAACGGATTTGGCATAGGCCTTGAGCACGGCGCGAAGATCGGCGGCATAAGGTTTGCCATCTTTGTCGATGACCTCGCCGAAAACCAGAACCTTGCCGGGACCAAAGATGTCCGAGGGGCCCCAATAGAAGGCGGGCCAGTCGATTCCGAGCCGCAGGTCGCTCTNNAGCATGTGCAGCCGGCCTTCCAGGTCGCTGAAAAGCACGGTCACGGCTTTGATACCTTTTTCTTCGGTCAGGTACTTGATTCGTTCTGCTTGAATTTGTTCCACGGGAACGCGCTTGAGGCGTTGCTCCTTGGCGCGCAGATTCAATTCCTCCAATTCGCTGTAGGGGAGTTCCAAGTGGTTTTGCAGTTCAATGCTCATGCGTCTCCTTCGAGCCGGGAGTCCCGGAAGATTTGTTCCTGCTGAAGTCCACAGAGTCATGCCCATGGTGCGAAGGGAAGCTTCTTCAGTTTTGGACTCAGATTTGAACTTGGTATAGGCCCAACCCTTCCATTGTCAATGACACTGCACAAATCTGGCAATGGTTTTAGCCATAGATTATATTTATGGTATGGATTGGTGTTATCTTGCGCAGCCGTCCCAGCAGCGGCCCTGATGGCCGTGTCATTCAATTCACGTGTTGATACAGGTAGTGGAAAAACTCGTAGACGCTCTCGTTCTGAGGAGCCGCAAGCGGCGAGCAACGGTCTAAGCTTGCTCACATTGGGAGTGCGAGTTTACGAATCGCAGCAGGGCCTGGTGGTCAGAGGGGCGAATCGACGTGAACTGCACCCCCACTCCCTTTCCGACTTCAGACCAGCGCACGATTCCTTCCGTGCTTAATCGGGGCAACTCAGGCGGTTGACCAAAGACCAGGTGAAGTTGAGAACCGACGGGGAACACTTCTTCCGAATGCAGGCAGAGCCCCGTGTTGCTCACGTTCTTAGTCTGTACGACGTAGGGCGCCCCCCCGTTCGACAAGACGACAGTCAAAGATGCGATGAGCCGCGGAGATGGCTTCTGTTCCTTGATTATGGTGGACATAGTTTCCGGAGGTCATCCTTAAGTGTAATTTCGCTTCGACAATATCAGGTTCTTGTGCAATCGTTCCGCCAAACTCAACTTTGAATTAACCACTGTGAATACAGTCGATTAGATATTTTCATGGTTTGAGGTTAACCGGGTGGCGTGTAGAAATTCACCACCCCCGGTAATTTTGGGCCGCCGGGTTGCCGCGGCGACATCGTGGCTGCCTGCGACCGCTGGCCCGCAGTGTCGAGTCGGCAACCGGCAAGCGAAAACTCAGGGAGGCGAAAAGGGGGATGGTGACGTGTCCGAGAGGTCGCAGGGAAACGCCGGTTGACACCGTCCCTGAGGCGCACACGATGCTGCCAGACGGCGTGCGGGCATCGGGAGTGCAGAGCAAATGGGGATGTAAATCGGCGCGCAATTTGCAATGGCGAAACGAGCCGGCGGGGCGTACACTGCCGTTACTCAAGATATGGAAATGGAAATCCTGCGTAAAGGGGGTCATCCATGAAAATCAACCGCATTATTGTAGCCGCATTGCTCGTGGTTCTATGCTGCACCGCAAGAATTAGCTTTGGCGATCAGCCTTCCTACACGATGGTCTGTCGGGGCGGGCCGAGTATGCGCATCATGGTCGCTCACGACGTTGACAGTGACGGCATCCCCGGAGCAACCTCGATGTGGATCTTTTTCAAAGCCGCATCGCGGCCAGGCTCGGAGGCGCAGCCGGAGCCGGGCGAATGCACCTGGATGGATCGCACGTTGAGGGCCGGAGAACCGGCTTCCCTGTTTATTCATGCGCCGCACGTCGAGTTTGCTTTTCAGGTCATGGGCGATGGTCGACTCTCGCGCGACGCCAGCGGCATTCGGCTTAACCCGGAAGGCAATTCGGACCATGCCCAGGCGTGGCGTTATATGACCGATGGTGTGCTCAAGGGCAGCGTGTTCACCGTGAAGGCCTATAACGCCAGCGGCCGCGTTCTGGTCGTTACCAGCGTCGGGCCGTAAGCTGGCGAGAGTCCTTCCGATGCTTGTCCACTTACCATGAACTTTGTTGCACGACCCCTGCAGGCTTGCACAGAACGCTACGCACTCTTGACGCGAGAAATACCCGGGCGCTACCATCTGATGGTCACCGGCCAGGTGTACCCCGGGGATAAGATGGTTGGGTCGCTATGCGTTCAAGCCCGCAAAGCGGGCGAAAGACCGTAGCCCATGGCGTAAGCCGTGGGTAAAGGAGCCAAACAAAATTCCCCCAAGCCCCGGAGGGGCGAAAGACCCAATCTTTGCGGCGATTTCACGTCTCCGCCCGCGTGCGCCATGCCATGGAAAAATGCTGCTGGGCGTGCCATTGGGTGGTGAATTCTTTCGCCCCTCTGGGGCTCGCTGGGGGTGTGGGGCCGGTTTTCCCATGGCTAACGCCATGGGCTACGATCTTGCGCCCGTTTCACGGGCTGGCGGGCAGGTAGCGAAGAGTTATTCGGCTCCGGGACGAATTACTCTGCGGGCCTTTCCCTTGGCCTGGCAATGCACCGGTCGGGATTGCGGTTTTAAGCGCCGCCTGAAAACAAGTGTTCAGTCCTCAGTTTTCAGTTGTCAGCAAGAGGCTGACAGCTCACAGCCGACAGCAGGCAGTTAACCCCGAGCCCCTAATCCCTAACCCCGAAACCCGAATCCCGTGTCCCTCCTCCAGCTCCGCCTGGTTTGAATCTTGTCGGCGGGTTCTTGTCGTGCTGGCTAGGGCGTTGGAAACGCCGGTTCGTCACGCCTGGGGTGCCAGACGTGAAGAATTTCCACGCTGGTGGATTTCTCGCTGACGTCGCAGAAGATGCGGTAGGAACGAAAGACGATCTCGCGCAGGGTTCCTTTCACGCCGCGCGGATAGATGGGGCCAATAAATGGGAAGGATGCCAGAACTCGAACGTGTTCGAGGATGCCCCGCCCAAGCCGGAGGGCAGCCTGCGGGTCATCCTGGGCGACATAGGAGCAAATCTCCTGGAGGTCCGCAATCGCCGCGTCTGACCAAATTATTTCGAAGTCCATGCTGTGGCCCAGGACTCAAGCAAATGTTCGGCTTCCTGCTGAGTCTTGGTTCTGCCCGCGGCAATGTCCGCCCGCCCGCGCCGGATGGACGCCATGATGCGCAACTCCTCGCTGATTTCCTCCAGCGTCGCGTCCTCCGGAAGCCTCTGAAGAGCGTCCATCACCGCTTGCTTGTCCGTCATAAGCTCGATACTACCGTTTCCCCAGGCCCAGCGCAAGAGGAGGGAAATTGCTGGTGGCTAACAGCTCACAGCCGGCAGTTGACAGTTAGTTCCAAGCACGGAGTCCCGTGTCCCGTGTCCCGTGTCCCGATTTCGCCCCTAAAGGGGCTTGGCGGTGGGGGGCCGGTTTTCCCATGGCTAACGCCATGGGCTACGATCTTGCGCCCGCTTTACGGGCTGGGAAGCAGGTAGCGAAGAGTTATTCGCCTCCGCGACGAATTACTCTGCGGCCCTTTCCCCTGGCCTGGCAATGAACCGGTCGAGATTGCGGTTTTAAGCGCCGCAGAGGAAAGCAAACTGCGCTTGCCTCTGCGCTTATTCAAACTCGCGCTCGCGCCCGCGTGATCGATGCCGCGCCGGCGGCGAGCAGGAATGTGGCGAGCAAAAGGGAGGTCGAGAGCTCGGGAGTGGCGGTGGAGGTGGAGGGGATTCCGCACCCGCCGGTCGAGACATTGTTATCATCCAGCGTCACCGCGGCATTTAGCGCGATGGCATTTCCGCAAGCGATGTTTGCGCCGGTGTCCAGAGTTATGCTCTGGTCGGCGAGAATACTTCCGATGAACTCAGTGTATGAACCGAGAGTTGCGGAGCTGCCGACCTGCCAATACACGCTGTCACCTGAACCGGGATTAATAACAACAACAGACGCGGCAGACGAGCCGGTCGCGGTGGTGAGCGTGCTCCCGATCTGGAAAACGAAGACCGCATCGGTAAGGCCCTCTTCGTTGAGCGTAAGTTTTCCTGTCAAGTCAGCCGACGAGGCAAAAAAATAGACGCCCGGCGTTAGCGTCAGTCCACCCAGATCCTGGCCAGTCAAGGTCTGAGTGACCGCCTGGCTCTTTGCAGCATTGTAGGCAGTCAGGGCATCAGCCTGCGCCTGCTGCGCGACCGCATCAGTGATGTGGATTGTGCCGTTCACGATCCCTGAACCACCATCGATCGCGAAAAACCCCGTAATCGAAGTGCCGGGATAGACACCCAAATCGCCGTTGAGGAAAGTCGGGGTTGCGGTGTTGGTCACCGTCGAGGCACCCAGGACCGCAAAGGTGCCCGCTGTCCCTAGAGTAATGTCGCTGGCGTACGATAGGCCGCTGACCATCAGGAAGCAAAACAACAGTGCCACCCTCCCCGTCATTTTCATAATGTTTCTCCTATCTCTGCTGTCGACAACTCTCCCATTTGAACATAGCATTTATGACAGACATCGAAGATATGTCAATGGCCCGAAGCTGCCATCCCAACGGCACAAAGGTGCCTGTTATCGTATAGTTAGCTACCAGACTGGTGGGCGGGCTGGCGCAGAGGGCGGATTTGCGCTTCCGTGGGTTGTGTTAGCGCTGGCCTTGCCCACCTACAAACGCCATTTTGCGCCCGGCCGGGCGGGTGGTTTTTATTTTTCAATCGATCAAAGATCGGCGCTCAGCAAAACCAACCTCTGTGCCTCAGTGCCTCTGTGGTTCATTCCGCTCCTTTTTCTAGAGCACCATGCGCTTGATCCCTTGGCGCAGGACGGGAACGTTGAAGTTCAGAATGAGCCCGCCGCGAGGCGCAGCCTCTAGTCCCTAAGCCCCAATCCCTGACACCTGATACCTGACACCTGGCACCTAATTCTAGACACTTCCGCGCCTCGTTCTCTATAATGAAATTTAACCTCACGACGGAGGACGCATGCACGAACCGCTGGACCTTAAGAAGACCATCAACTTACCCAAAACCTCATTTTCCATGAAGGCAAATTTGCCGCAGAACGAGCCCAAGTGGCTTGCGCACTGGGCCAAGGACGACCTTTACGGGCAAATCCGCGAGGCGCGCAAGGGAGCTCCGATTTTCACCCTCCACGACGGCCCACCGTACGCCAACGGGCGCATCCATCTGGGCACGGCGCTCAACAAGATGCTGAAGGACTTCATCGTGAAGATGAAGACGCTGGAGGGCTTCAACACCCCCTACCTGCCGGGTTGGGACTGCCACGGCCTGCCCATTGAGATCAATGTGGATAAGGATCTCGGCCCCAGGAAGGCCAAGATGAGTGCGGTCGAGGTGCGCCGCGAGTGCCGCAAGTTCGCGGAAAAATTCGTGGACATCCAGCGCCACGACTTTATGCGCCTGGGCGTTCTGGGCGAGTGGGATCACCCCTACCTGACGATGGGTTTTGAATACGAAGCGCGCATTGCCGAAGCCTTTCTGGCTTTCCTGCGCGGGGGCTACGTTTACCGCGGGCGCAAGGCGGTGTACTGGTGCATCACCTGCAAAACCGCGCTGGCGGAAGCGGAAGTGGAATATGAAAACGATCGCAGCCCGTCGATCTATGTGCGCTATCCGGTAACGTCGGACCCGGCGGCGCTCGACCCGGCGCTGGCGGGGCGCAAGCTTTGGGTCATTATCTGGACCACCACGCCGTGGACTCTGCCCGCCAGCATGGCCGTGGCGTTCCACCCGGATTTTGAATACGTGGTGGCAGGCGATGACGATCCGCACGGCGACGCGTACCTCATTGAGAGCCGCCGCCTGGGGCCGGTATGGGAAGCGACGCAGTTGAATGCGCCGAAAATTCTGGCGCGCGTTCCCGCCAAGGCATTGGAGAAAATCGAGGTGCGCCATCCATTCCTCGACCGCGCCGTGGTGCCGGTGATGGCGAATTATGTGACCGCCGAGGATGGCACGGGCATCGTCCACACCGCTCCCGGCCATGGGCGCGAGGATTACATCACCGGCATGCAGTACGGCATCGATATCTATTGCCCGGTGGATGAGGCAGGGAGAATCACGGAAGGGTTTCCTGAATATGTTGGCAAGCGGGTTTTTGATGCCAACGCGTCCATCATCGAGCTGCTGAAGGCGCGCGGAGTGCTGTTGGGGCCGGCGGGCTGGCTCGACCACTCGTATCCCCACTGCTGGCGCTGCCATAATCCCATCATCTTCCGCGCTGCTGAGCAATGGTTCATCAATCTGGATCACAAGGAACTGCGCCAGCGCGCCCTGCATGAAATCAAGAAGACCCGCTGGGTTCCCGCGTGGGGGGAAGAGCGCATTTCCAACATGATCGCCGAGCGCCCGGACTGGTGCATCTCGCGCCAGCGCGTTTGGGGTGTGCCGCTCACCGTCTTTCACTGCGTTGACTGCAAGAAGCCAATTCTGGATGCCGATCTGGCCAAACACGCGCTGGAGCTTTTCCGCCAGGAAGGCGCGGACGCGTGGTACGCGCACACGGAAGCGGAACTGCTGCCGGCGGGCGCCCAGTGTCCGGACTGCGGCGGCGCCAATTTTCGCAAGGAGACCGACATCCTTGACGTCTGGTTTGACTCCGGCTCCAGCCACTATGCGGTTCTGGGGCATCGGTGGGATTTGCCCTGGCCTTCCGATATCTATCTGGAAGCGGGCGACCAGTACCGCGGGTGGTTCCACAGCTCGCTGCTGGTGGCTTTGGGAACCAACGGCTCGGCGCCCTATCGCCAGGTGTTGACGCACGGCTGGGTGCTGGATGGGCAAGGCCGCGCCATGTCGAAGTCCATTGGCAACGTGATCGAGCCGCAGGAGGTCATCAAAACGCACGGGGCGGAGGTTCTGCGCCTGTGGGCGGCGTCGGTGGAGTTTGGCGAGGATGTCTCCATCTCTCCCGACATGCTTTCGCGCCTTTCGGAAGCATATCGCAAGCTGCGCAATACCTTCCGCTATTGCCTGGGCAACCTTTACGATTTCGATCCCGCCCAAGACCTGGTGGACGCGAGCCAGCTCGAGGAGATCGATAGCTGGGCCCTGGTGCGCACTTCTGAATTGCTGGAGCGCGTGCAGGCCGCTTACGATGAATACGCCTTTCACAAGGTTTACCGCGGCGTGTATGACTTTGCCACCGTGGACATGAGCAAGTTCTATTTCGATATCCTGAAGGATCGGCTCTACACCGCGCCCGCGGGCTCGGTGCGGCGGAGGGCGGCGCAGACCACTCTTTATCGCATCGCCGACGCCCTGGTGCGCGTGCTGGCGCCGCTGATGTGCTTTACCTCGGACGAGGTTTGGACGCACCTGCCCGCTCCCCATCTGCGGGAAAAGAGCGTTCACCTGGCCAGGTTCGTTGCCCCGGCGGAACTGCGCGCGGGACTATCCGCCCAGCATTTGCAGCGGATGGAAAACTGGCCGCGGCTGATTGCCCTTCGCGAAGAAGTCTTGAAGGCGCTGGATGTGGCGCGCGAGGAGAAGTTCGTTGGAGGCGCGCTGGAGGCTCGGGTGGTGCTGGTCTTCAGCGGGGAGGAGGATGGTCCTCGCGACCTCCCAACAGAGGTGGGGCCGCCTGACCGCCCGCTTGACCTTGAGACTCTGGTGGAGGAATATCGCACCTTCCTGCCGCAGTTCTTTATCGTGTCGCAAGTGGAGGTGGCCTCCGGTGAAGTGGCAGGGGCAACGGCAACGGGTTTGAGCGGCCTCAGCGTGAAAATCGAGAAAGCTGCTGGCCAGAAATGCGATCGGTGCTGGAATTACTCCGTCCACGTCGGTGAGGACCAGCGCTATCCGACGGTGTGCGAACGGTGCTCCGCGGCGCTGAAGGAAATTGAGAAGAGCCGTGGCTAGCCGGCTGAGGAGAAAATCCTAGCGGCGGGATTATCCCGCCATACTCGCGTTGCGAGGATTGAAGGTGCAGCAAAGTCGAGTCGCCGCTACGCCGCGAACCTGAGGTTCTTTCACATGCTCCTCGTGGTTAGTGGGGAGTGGCGAGTCGCTGGTGGCAAGGGGATGGCGAAGGGCTGTAGAGCCGGACTTTAGCCCGGAATTTTCCGCACTAAGGCGTTTGGTGCCAGGATATCGTTAGCACTTCAGGCTTGCAACCTTGGGCCTGGGGCTGAGGAGCCGGAGTGCGACCAGGGGGCCGCTGCGAGGCGTGAGTTTCTTTCATGCTCAGACTCAACTCCGCCGATACCCCTCATTAAGGGGGGCTCGCGGCGAACCGGTGAGACACACTCTCCCGATTGAGTTATCGGCAGTTTGTGGTGCAAACTTGAGCCCGATGCGAGGATTGATTTTTTCATCCTCGGGCTTCATTCCGCCGATTCCCCTCATTAAGGGGGGCTCGTGGCGAACCGGCGAGACACACTCTCCCGATCGGTTATCGGCAGTTTGTGGTGCAAACTTGAGCCCGGTCCGAGGACGATTTTTCTTTCATTCTTGGGCTTAATTCCGCCGATACCGCTCATTAAGGGGGGCCGGCGGCGAACTGGCGAGACACACTCTCCCGTTGGAATTATCGGCAGTTTGTAGTGTAAAGTTGAGCCCGATGCGAGCAAGGTAGGGCGGACCTGTCCTTTAGGTCCGCGGCTTTTCGTTGACTAAGGGCACTGTGCGGAGCGGAACCCGAGCGCGTAAGAACTCGAACTATGGACCACCCCTGCGTTGCGGAAAGCTTGCCTGCACCTACGGGGGGCCTTCTGGGTATTCATACGTTGCGGGATGCTTAACCAGGGTAGCGGTCCACCAGGGAGTTCCTTTGTCAGGATTGTGACGGGGGTTAGCATGTTAGCGATTAAATCTTGTTTAATCGGCGCGGGAATTGGAGTCGCCCTGACCATGGTGACTTTGGACATATGCGGAAGGCTCCTGGGTCAACGCATCGCAATGGGCGCGAGCCCCTGGCTTCTCGAACCGTTCCGTGGCAACCCCGTACCCCAATTGCCCCAAACATCAGATAAACTACCGCCGCCTGTATTACCAATACAGACGAGCGCAATTCACGATCGTTGGACGATTTATTCCCTAACTGGGAAGCCCACGGCACTCGGTGACTTAAAGGGCAGAATTGTGTTCTTGAATTTTTGGAGCACCTCCTGCGTCCCGTGCATCGCGGAAATGCCAGGGATTGAAAAGCTTCAAGATTCCTTGCGGAACGACCCTGTCACCTTCCTTGCAATTACCGAGGATGATGAACGGCTCGTGCGCAAATTTCTTGAGAAAGTTCCGTCACGCCTCCCAATTTACCTTGCCCGAACAGCCCATCCCTACGATCTTGGACCAAACGCTTTTCCCAGAACTATCATCCTAGATCTCAATGGCAAAGTGGCTTTCAGCCAAGTGGGTGCAGTGAACTGGGATATTGAAGATGCCCGCATATACATTCGCACACTTGGAGGGCGGTAAGCGCGGAGGGTTGCGCAGGGGCGCAGGGGCGGTGGGGACTGGCACGCGTGTCCCCATTTTTCCAATTTTCTCTGTCTCAGTTTTGGGGTGCACTCCACGTGGTGAGGGCTGCCGCGTCTGGCTTCCAAAGTTGGCGAGCGCGGTTTGGTAAGCCTCGGCGAGCCTGCACCCGGCCGCACGCGTCGAACCGGCGAGATACACTCTCCCGATCGAGTTATCGGCAGTTTGTGGTGTAAACTTGAGCCCGGTCCGAGGATCGATTTCCTTTCATCCTCAGACTCAATTCCGTCGATTCCCCTCATTAAGGGGGGCTCGTGGCGAACCGGCGAGACACACTCTCCCGATCGAGTTATCGGCAGTTTATGGTGCAAACTTGAGCCCGATGCGAGGATCGATTTCCTTTCATCCTCAGACTCAATTCCGCCGATTCCCCTCATTAAGGGGGGCTCGCGTCGAACCGGCGAGATATACTCTCCCGATCGAGTTATCGGCAGTTTGTGGTGTAAACTTGAGGCGATTGCGCGAAGGTAAAGCGGGCGTCTGCGAGTCGCAACTCTTGCCCCTTCTGGCCTGGAAACTGGGCTGCACTGGATTGCCTTATGTGTCCGTGGGCAGGATTGTTCGTGATGCCAGGAGATGGCCAGGGGCTACGCCTTGAGATGCCATGGCGGCGTACCGCCGAGGCTAATGCTATGCTGGCTGCCCGGGGAAGGGCAATCCGATTCCGCACAACGACTGTAAGAAATTCACAACGGAGTTCCAGTCCGCCGCTTGCGCGTCCATAGTCGGGAGAAACTTCGGTTGCGCTCTACATAGAATAAATAGCTTACGCGAAATTTCTGGAGCGACACCGAGGTCACGGAGGGCTCACGGAGAAGCATGGTAGCGCGGACCGGTTTTGTAGGTCCGCGGCTTTTCGTTGACTAAGGGCACGAACCGCGGACCTGAAGAACAGGCGCGCTACACGGGTTCTGTGATCTCCGTGCCTTTGTGGTGAAATATTTGCTCGGATTCAATAACCCGATGGCCCGACGAACCGATGACCCGATAAAGGGATGGGAGAATCCAAAATCCGAAATCTAAAATCCAAAATCAGCATGTCCTTAATCGCCGTGGCCGTGTTTGTGGCCGACCAGGTGACCAAGTCCATAGTGGAACGCCGCATCTCCGAGAGCGCTGTGGTGCGCGTGATTCCGGGATTCTTCAACCTGATTAACACCAAGAACTCCGGGGCGGTGTTCGGAATCTTTTCCGATTCGTCGGCCTGGTGGAAGACGCCCCTTTTGATCGTCGTTTCCGTGACCCTGCTGATTGCCGTGGTGGCGCTCATCATCAGAACCCAGAACCTGCAATGGGCGACAAGCCTTGGGTTGGCGCTGGTTCTGGGCGGTGCAATCTCCAACCTCTTTGACCGCGTGCGCTCCGGCCTGGTCGAGGATTTTCTCGATTTTTACATCCGCAGTTATCACTGGGCCACGTTCAATCTGGCGGATAGCGCCATCGTGGTGGGCACGGGCTTCATCATTTTGCAGGTGCTGTTGGGAGAATAGGAGAGAGGTGTCAGGTGCCAGGTTTCAGGTTTCAGGAATCGGGTGATCAGATCATCGATTCATCGGGTCATTGAGCCATTAAGACCCATGTGGTGTGGTGAATGCACGCCGTCACGAATCCGATGTACTCGGCCATTAAGTGCTGCGAGAAGATGCAAAATCGTTTTCGAGGCCGCCCCTTGGCGTGGGCAGTTCTAAATTACCAAATGACCCGATGATCCGATGACTCAATCTCATGACACCTGGCACCTGGTTCGCCCCATGGCCGAGACACGACAATTCGTCGTTCCAAAGGAGGCGGCAGGCGACCGTCTGGACCTTTTCCTGGTGCGGCAGATGCCGGACTGGAGTCGCAGCCAGATTTCGCGCCTGATTCGCGAGGGCCTGGTGACGGTGGGCACGGTTGCGGCCAAGAAATCCGGGGAAGCGATTGAATCCGGAGCACATATCAGCGTCACCGCGAAGCATGAGGAGTCGCAAGCCATGCCGGAGGACCTGCCTCTGGACATCGTCTACGAAGATTCGGACATTTTGGTGGTGAATAAGGCTGCGGGAATGGTGGTGCATGTGGGTTCGGGCATAAAGTCTGGTACCCTCGTTAACGCTCTTCTGTCCCATTTGGCCCCCATCGGCGGTTTATCCACAATGGGGGGCGAGCAGCGGCCGGGAATCGTGCACCGGCTCGATAAAATGACTTCCGGCCTGGTGATCGTGGCCAAGAATGATGCCGCACACCGCCGCCTGAGTGACCAGTTCAAATCGCGGGAAGTTCACAAGACTTACGTGGCGCTGGTCCACGGTCGCATGGCAACCGACAGCGGGGAAATCGCCCGCCCGGTGGGCCGAGACCCACGGCGTCGCACGCGCATGAAGGCGGGAGGAATTGCTCCGCGCGATGCTTTGACCAAATACCGTGTGCTGCGGCGCATCGGCCCTTTCACGTTGGTGGAAGCCATGCCCCAAACCGGGCGCACGCACCAGATCCGCGTGCATCTGGCCAGCCTGGGTCATCCCGTGGTCGGTGACAATACTTACGGCGCGCCCGCCAAGCTGCGGTTCGGAGGAAACGACGAGCCCACACTGCCGCGCACCTTTCTGCACGCCGCAAAGTTGGCTTTCGCTCATCCCATCAGCGGAGCGCCGCTGCAATTAGAAGCGCCGTTGCCGGCAGAACTTGCGGCGTTCCTCGCTCATGTGGAAAGTTGTGCGGGCTAAGTTAGAAAGGCCAAGAGGAAGGATGGTTCACTGTGACGAAAACACTCTTCGCTTTCTTGTTGGTCTTGACGTCAACCGCCCCCGCCATTTATCCCGCAAGTTTGCCTCTCTCTCCCTACCCGAATCAGCTTGAACTTGGTTCGGGAGTATTTCATGTGGGGACGCGCGTCAGCATCGACGTCACCAGCGCGGCGGAAGAGGATCGCTTTGCCGCATCGCTTCTTGCCGCGGATCTTAGTTCACTGGACGGAGTTGTTACTGGAAAGGTGAAGGGCACTGCGCGCATTGTTCTGGCGCGCGCCGATAGTGCGGCGGGCAGGCAAATTCTGCAAAGGACGGGGTTGCAATTCCCTCCGCAAGCAGACGAAGAAGGCTACATCCTGGTGGTCACTTTGCATGAAGCTTCCCTTGTCAGCAAGACGGCAGCGGGCATTTTCTATGGCGTGCAGACGTTGCGGCAATTGCTCCATCCGGTTCCGGGCGGGGGTGCGGAGTCGCCGGAAGTTCGCATCGTCGATTGGCCCGCCATTCGCTGGCGTGGCGTGAGCCTGGACATCAGCCGCGGCCCCATTCCCACCCTGGCTTCTTTTGAGCGCGACATCGCGCTGCTGGCGGAGTACAAGATCAACGTGATCTCTCCCTACATGGAGAACACGTTTGCATACCCGAGCCTGCCGAACCTCGCGGCGCCCGGTGGGGCCATCACTCCGGATGAAGCGAAAGAACTGGTGAAGTATGCCGCGCAGTATCACGTGGTGATTATCCCGGAGCAGGAGTCGTTCGGGCACCTCCATTTGGCGCTCCAGAATGAGCGATTCCAGGATTTGGTGGAGGTACCTTACGGCAACGTCCTCTCGCCCGCCGTGCCGGGGTCCTTCACATTCATCGGCAAGATGTTCGCGGATCTGGCGGGGATTTTCCCCGGCCCCTTCTTCCACATCGGGGCCGATGAAACCCAGGAGCTGGGCGAGGGGCGCACCAAGACGCAGGTTGAAGCGGAGAGTTACGCCAAGGTCTACGTCGATTACCTCCGCAAGATCGAAGAGACCTTGAGCCCTTATCATCGCAAGGTTCTGTTCTGGGGAGACATGGGCGTTCAGCACCCCGAGCATCTCCAAGACCTTCCGCGCGATATGATCGCGGTGGCGTGGGACTATGGCGACCGGACTTCATTTGTGAAATTGATCAAGCCCTTTCGCGATGCGGGCCTGGAAACATGGGTGGCGCCGGGGGTAAGCAATTGGAACCGCATCTTCCCTGACTACAACGTGGCGCTCGCCAACATCCGGCAATTTGTGAACGACGGAAAAGCTCTCGGCGCGACGGGCGTCCTGAACACCACCTGGATGGATGATGGCGAGGGCATGGTGAATTTCACCTGGTACGGCCTCGCTTACGGCGCGGCGCACAGTTGGCAGAAAACCGTGGACGACGAGCAGTTCAACCAGAGTTGGGATTGGACGTTTTACCGCGCCGATGACCATCACTTTGTGGGTCAAGTCAAAAGCCTCTCAGGAATCCATAATCTGTTGTAGCAGGCGATCTATTCTGACGGCCAGGATTCATTGGTTTGGCGTGATGCTTTGACTCCGGAAGGGCAGCAGTTCTACGCCCGCATGGAGCCCGCCGCGCATCAGATTCGTCTGACGGCGGAAGACGTGGTCGCTGACGTCTTGACGAATGCCCACCTCGCGCGACGCAATGGGGATTTGTTGGATTACGCGGAGTTTGCCGCGCGGCGCTTCGACTTCCTCGGCCAAAAGGCGATTTACGCCAAGTACATCGCCGACCTCTATGGGCAGGCACAAGCCCAGACCGCCAATCCCGCCGCCGTCCACCATATCCTGGGCCGCATCAACGGCATGAATGGCCTGATCCAGGACATGCGCGACCAGACAACTTTGTTGCGCGACATGTACCAGAAACTGTGGCTGGCAGAAAACCGGCCGTACTTCCTGGGAAACATCCTGGCTCGCTATGACGAGGAGTTGCGGCGCTGGGAGCGCGCTTCGGAGCGCGTCCGCCGGAACCGCGAAGTTTACGACCAACGCCCGCTGCCGCCCCTAATTGATGCGCCAGACCCCGCTGCGAAATGACCCAGGGTCGTGCGCCTCATGCAATCGTCCATAAAATGCGCCATTTGTGGGCGCAATTTCCGGGCTAAAACGTAAAATGCAAGACCTTCCTTAGGCGCGGTGCCGGGCATACTTGGCATTTCAGGTTTGCCTATTGAGGTCTGGGATTCAAGAAAGAACCGGAGGGCGACCGAAGGGTCCACCCCTCAGCATGATTCCTTCATCCTGAAGCTGAATCCCGCCGATAACCCCTCTTAAAGGGGGGGGCCGGCGGCAGATTGGCGAGATGCACCTCACCATTCGGAATATCGGCAGAACGTCGTGCAAAGTTGAGCGAATTCAAGTGTTTACTTCCCCTCATGCTGAGACTCACTCCAGCCGATAAGGCCACATCAGGGGGGGCTGGCGACAGGTTGGCGAGCCGCACTTCCCCATTCGGGTTATCGGCAGAACGCGGTGGAAACTTGAGCGAATCCAACCGCTCAATTCTCCTTCATCCCGAGGCTGAATCCCGCCGATATAAAAGGGGGTGCGGCCGTAGGTTGGGGAGACGCACTTCTCCGCTCGATTATCGGCAGAAAGCAGCGTGAAGTTGAGCGAATTCAGCGGCCTAAATCTCCTTCATTGCGAGGCTAAATTCCGCCGATAAACCCACATAAAGGGGGGGGCGGCGGCAGACTGGTGCGATGCAGTTTCCCGTTGGGATTATCGGCAGAACGTAGTGAAAGGTTGAGTCTGAATTCAGCAGACATATTCAGGCGCTTGTCTGGAGTTGAGCCTCGCGGCTCGCGGCGGCGTGACCTGCTGCGAAGTGCTGGATGGCGTCTCCGCCTGACAGCCCGTGCCATGTCAAGTTGCAGCGGCTATCCTGAGTTGCCGCAGGGAGAACGCAGTCGACGGTCGCACCTGTTCTCTCCTCAATAGCGGGTTCTTTTGCATTTTCACGTTCAATTCCTACGCTGCCGCACGTAAAAGGCGGCCGCGCGATTTGGCTGAGGGATCGACTCCCGTTCAAGTAACCCGATACTATTTCGCCGGTCCCAGTGGATACTCCTCGCTCCGGTTGGGCGCGATTCTTTCCTTGTAAGGGGCGAGGGGCGGCGCGGGGTGCACCCCTTCCTGGTACCAGAACGTCACGCTGGTGTAGTCATCGTGGCTGGGCACTTGTTCCCCGCCGGCTACGCGCTGGTTTTGGATATCCACGTCGAGCGATTTCTGGAAGCGCACGGGATTCGCCAGGTACCACCTGTACATACGATTCTTGCCCTCATCCATCTGGATATAACCGCTGTACATATATGAATAAGTGTGTCCAAATCCCCAGCACGAGCCGTACTCGTCTTCGGTTCCCGGCGTGTGCGTCGTAGCATTGCCGTCCACGTGAAAGATGGTGTCGCCTTCGCCCCACCAGTCCGGGTACTTGGTATCCACCTGGAGGAAATTGCCAATGTATTGGCCTTTGCCGGTGACTTCCAGCAGCCGGTGCATGCCGTCGCGAGTGGGATTCGAGCGGTTCCATGCGGCGTGGAGGCGGCTCTTCTCCGTGGCGAAGGCAGCGTCGCTTTCGTAATCAACCCCGTAAGCCACGGAGCGGATATATTCCTCGTCGCCGTCATTCGCCAGCACCAGGCGCGCGTGCCGGGAGAAGGGCATAGGCAAATAGCACATGAAGTTGTAGTGATTGATTTGCATGGGCAGAGACTGATACTCAATCGCCTTGTGGTTGAACGCCCCGAAGAAGGCCCAAAGCGGGACGCGGATGCTGGGCTCGGCGGCGTTGTCCCAATACACCTTCAGCACCAGGCCGGCGTACAGCGCGCCAGAGCCGTTGCTGGCATGAAAGTTGCTATCGTCGGTGTAGTAGAAGTAGGTGATCTTCCCCGGTCCCGCGAAGTCCGCCAATACAAATTCCTTCCCCGGCGGCACGTCGATGTTGTGGTACTCCACGTGGGAGCCGAAGGTTCCGTTGGTGATGCGGAAGACGTCGTTGACCTGGGCCTGGAGCAGTGGGGGCGAGCTCGTCGTCAGAACCCAGGCAGCCACTAGCAGGGCAATCGCGATAGAATGGCGATTAGAACTTTGGTGGCAGTCAAGCCCGTGCTTTGTGCGGTGCAATTTCCCGCCCGCTAACTTACGAAAACAGATCATGACGCTTCCTCCTTAATGCGGGGGTCAATATCAGAGGTCGAGGGCAGAACGTAACCCTGTCCTGTTAAGCCGAGTGACGGACCGGTACTCGCTCTTGAGTTCCGCAAGATTGGATTGCCCCCCGGTTGCAACCGACGCTATTCCCAACCACGCCGCCGACAAAAACAACATTCGCAAAATAACTCTCATCATCTCACTATTACCCACCTAACGAATTGGCTGGAATACTGAGGAATAATAGCAGTATCGATCTCCAATCATTTTGATTGCTTCGAAAGAGCCGTGGCAACGCTAGATGTCGCCGGTGGTAAAGGTGATGTAGACGCAACTTATGAAGGCGGCAAGAGAGAGGAATAACCACCATTGCCATCTCTTTAAATTCAAGATGAACGCAAGAACACCAGCAATGAATGCCAGGCCGCAACCTTCCCCCGCTTCCACACACGGCCAAGGCGCAAACAGCGATGGCCAAAGGATTCTGCCTAGAAGGTATCCTGCCCAGGAAATGAACAGCAAGACACAGCCGGACACTCCAACGATTTTTCCGGGAATCGGCCTATCCACATACAATCGCATTCGGTGTCTTCCTTAAAATCTCTTGGCGTCGGCGCGGACGCGGTCGACGTACTTTTCCGTGACTACTTCCACGCGCACGGTTTCACCCGGCTTGATGAAGTGCGGCACCATGATTTCCAGGCCGTTTTCCAGCGTCGCTTTCTTGAAGGTGTTGTCCTGCTGCTGGTGGACGGGTTGCGCGGTTACCGCAACCTTCGCCTCCACGATGGGAGGGAAGACGATGCTGACCGGCTGGCCTTCGTAAAGCTCCACGGGAACTTTCATCTCGGCCTGGAGGAATTTGGTGGCCGCGCCGATCGCTTCCCGGGGAATGGAAACCTGCTCGTAGGTTTCCGGGTGCATGAAGGTGACGGAATCGGCATCCGCGTAAAGGAATTCCATGTCCTGCTTCTGGAGTTGGGTGTCCTCCAGGCGTTCTTCCGGGCGGAAGCGGAACTCTTTCAGCGTGCCGGTCAGCACGTTGTGGGCTCGGGCGTGAACGCTTCCCGGCATTTTGCCTTGCCCCAGGTGGTAAGTGGATTCGAACACCTTGAAGATGTCATTGCCAATCTTTAGAACCATTCCCGGACGGAGTTGAGACGCGATAACCATGGGGACCTCTCGGCCCGCAAGGGCAATTGTCGCACCGCCCGCCTGGGGAACTTCCAGTGGCGGGCGGGTGTGGGATTCGGCGCGCGTTCCGGCACGGAGAATCGCCGCCCGGCTCGCTATCGCCAAGCCGGTAAGGGTAGCGCGACGCAGACGCAAAAGAAAGTCAAAAGGCAAAGCGCGAAAGGCAAAAGTCAAAGTGGATCTGGCTTCACAAGGTGCGGAAAAACTTATACGCGCTGTCATTCTGAGCCCGTATTTTGGGCGAAGAACCCCCGTAGTTGGCTCTTTTCAGCTCCCCCCGCGAACTGCCGAGGTCCTTCGCCCAAAAGACGGGCTCTGAAGGGTGGCGTTCTGTGCACCAATACTACTGACGCAGTGCGCTAGGCCGCGACGCGGCTCCTGCAACTTAACCCGCGCTCGCCATACGGGCATCAGAAACTTCAACTGAAACCACCCGGAGGCCACTTCGAATGGGGTAATATGGTGCGCTTGGAACCCAACGACACAGAAGGGAGAATTCACGACTTTGAAACTTGCCGCTTGTGATTACACATTTCCTAAACTGCAATGGG
>PLWR01000251.1 GCA_003165615.1 Acidobacteriota bacterium
CCATCTTGAATGGGATAGGCTCTGATAAAGGTCTGACATGACATCCTCCTTTGGGATGGGTTCTCATCAAGCCACCTTGGAGGAGGATGTTACTCTGCTCAACGGTCAAACCTCTTCGAGTCTCACTGGTCGAACCAGTGGCTTACCCTAGAGACAGTTAGGGAAGGGTTGCGCCGCGGATGACCACGCCACTATAATTGCGATTGGACACTTCGGAGGCAGGACCCCATCGTAGAATGATACGCCAACGTCGAAAAGTGATTTATCTCCTGGGTTTTATGGGAAGCGGGAAGTCTACCGTGGGCAGTCTGCTGGCCGGCGCGCTCGGTTGGCCTTTGATTGATCTCGACACGCTGATCGAAGCCGGGCAGGGTCTGAGCATTAAGGAGATTTTCCAAAACTCCGGCGAAACCTTCTTTCGCCAAATTGAGCACGCCGCGCTGACGGAGGCGTCCAAAGCCGAGCCGGCGGTGATCGCCCTGGGCGGCGGGACGTTTGCCCAATCCGCCAACGTGGATTTGATTCGCCAGTCGGGGGGCACATCGGTTTGGCTCGACTGCCCGCCGGAGGTTCTCCGCACGCGTTGCGAAGGCATGGAACATCGCCCGCTTTTTCGCGATGAACAATCGTTTACGCAACTTTTCACCGAACGCGTAACCTATTATCGCCTAGCGGATTTCCGCATCTCGACGGAAGGGCGTACGCCCGAAGAGGTCGTCGAGCAAATCTTGAGTTTGCGGGTCTTCTGACCTGAAAGGAGCCTGCCCTGGCCTCTCTAAATCGCTGTGCGTTGCTGTTGCCAATTGTCGCGCTGTGGGCCGGCATTCCGGCCGCGAGTCTGCTGTGGGGCCAAGCTCCCGGCGCCGTTCCTCCCGACCTGAACGATCACGGCACGTTCGAGATCTTTTCCGCCGGGAAAAGCATTGGGACCGAAACGTTTGAGATTCACGTCCACTCGGACCGGATCGAAGCTTCGGGGGAAGGGCGCCTGCAAGTGGAACAAAATGGCAAGAAGGTCGAGGTCCAAACCTCCTCAGCCCTTTTGCTTGACTCTCAATACGATCCGCTTTCCTACACCTGGAGCCAGAAAGGAGCGCAGTCTTCCCGACTCAGCGTTGACTTCCGCTCCAAGCCGGCCCGCGTGCGTTACAAAACGGTGAACGGGCAGGACGACCGACGGGACTTCAAGCTGGACAAGGATGTGGTGGTGCTTGACGACAACGTCATTCATCACTATGAACTGGCCGTCGCCCGCTACGATCAGGCGAAGGGCGGAACGCAAGTGTTGCGCGGATTCATTCCGCAGGAAGCACTGCCCGGAGTGATCACCCTGAGTTTCGCGGGCGTCGAACCCACCACGGTTTATGGAGAAAAACGCAAGCTCCGGCACTTCCTGCTCACGGCGGAATTGGCTCAAATCGGCCTTTGGGTTGATGATCAGGGCCATCTCCAGATAGTGTCGGCGGCCGACTCCCAGTTTCAAGCAGCGCGCAAGAAGGAATAGAGAAGTGCGTTCCCGGTGCTCAGTAAACCATGGATAATATCCTCATCACAGGTGGAGCGGGGTTCATCGGATCGCACGTGGCGGAGCGCCTCCTGCGGGAAGGCAAACGCCTCGCCATCGTCGATAACCTGGATGATTACTATCCGTCGGAACTGAAGCGCGCCAATTTGGACGAAATCAAGGCAAAGGGGGAGTTCCAGTATTTCCCCGCCGATATTCGCGACGGCGACAAGCTTCGCGAAGTGTTTTCCACCTTCCAACCCGATGCGGTCATTCATCTGGCGGCCCGGCCGGGAGTGCGCATGTCGTTCGCGCAACCGGAGGCGTACACCTCCATCAACGTGTTAGGAACCACGCAGGTGCTGGAAATCAGCCGCCAATGCGGTGTGCAACGCATCGTGTTCGCTTCCTCAAGCTCGGTCTATGGGCACTCCAGCCGCGCGCCTTTTCGGGAAGACGCCACCATCACCCATCCCCTTTCCATCTACGCCGCCACCAAGGTTGCGGGCGAGGCGGTGGCTTTCACCTATTCCCACGCCTACCCACTTTCCGTGATTTGCCTGCGCCTCTTCACCGTCTATGGGCCCCGGCAACGGCCGGACCTCGCGATCCGCAGATTTGCCGGGATGATTATGGAAGGGAAGGAAGTCCCCATCTTTGGAGACGGCAGCCTGGAACGAGACTACACCTATATCGACGACATTGTGGACGGGATCCTGCGAGCCCTGGATGCCCCCGGCAAATTCGAGGTTTTCAACATCGGAAACTCTCACCCTATACGTATTGATGAAATGGTAGATACCTTGGGACGAACCCTGGGGAAAACCGTCCGGCGAAAGTTCATCCCCACCCCCGCCGGCGAAATGCTCCTCACCCACGCCGACCTCACCAAAAGCCGCCAAGTACTCGGCTACTCGCCAAAAGTCAGCTTCCCAGAAGGGATTCGACGGTTTGTGGAGTGGCTGAAATCCCGCCCTTAGTCCCTGCCTCGCTTCTTGCCGATATTCCTGGAGGTCTTTCCAATGTGCGGGGGGGGTTGTAACTCGCCATGCAGGATGGGTGAATTCAATTTAGAGGTGAAATTACACACAGAGAGGGATCATTAGAGTCGCCAAAAAAGCGACAAACGACATCCGGTTTTAAACCGGGTGCCGTTTGCCGTTCATCATTGATTTCACTGAACCCTAAGAGGCTGCCACTAAACTAACAGATACTAACTTCGGTTATTTACCAGTGCCGGCTCTGGTACCAGCGTTGCCACCGACATTAGCGCACACGGAAGCAGAGAGGACATACGGACTCGAAAGAGAAGCAGTGTCGGTGAGGTCATACGTGCACTCTGCCAAGAGCTGCGCATTAGCCGCTGAGGCCGCTGCCGCTTGGGCCGCGCTTGCCGCGCCTGCCGCTGTGGAATTCGCCGCGTTGGCAGCAGAAGTAGCCTGGTTGGCAGCGGCGATGGCTTCGTACGCCGCGTTATTCGCGTTGCCGGCGCGGCTCATCGCTACGCCCGCCAGAATTGCTCCCGTGCCGGCAGCAGCAACCGCCACCACCAGGAGAATAGTGTCATTACCACCACCCCAGCCTCCCCCGCCGCCCTTGTCCGCATTCTTGTGGGAAATGACGATCGTCTGGCCTTTGGTGACGTTCTTGGTTGCGCCATGATCTTCCACGTTCAGGGCGCCTTCCTTGGCAGTCACAACCACAGACCCATTCAGCATGGCAACTTCGCCAAGCGTCTTAAAACCCGTCGCGGGCGTAATGGAGATTTCGCCCACCTTCACTCGCACGGGAGTTCCATCGTTGGGATGCATCATGGAAACATTGCCCTGGCTGAGCAGGACGGTAACATCGTTTGAGTCCCGTAAGAAGGAGGCAACCGTATCGCGTCCGAAAATCACGCGGCTGTTGTTGCCAACAGCGATTACGGCGACGCCATCCCTAACTTGTAGACTGTCTCCGCTAAAGATCGTTGTGTTCGGCAAGAGCGACTGGCCGCCAATGGTCGCATTCATACTGCCAGCCACCGAACCAATTACGGCGGAACCAGCGAGTGCCGGCACTGTAGCAACCGCTCCAACGAGCAGAGCAAAAAGCGTCAGTCGTAATACTGTATTCTTCATTGTCATCGGGAAAAGCTCCTTTTTGGGATCCTGGAAATCACTTTTGATCCCCAGACCCGGGGTGCAATCTCATTCAAAACTATTTCTGCTTCGTGGTTGATTATAGTTTGCTCAGTTTTGTTGTCAAGTTTTTTTTCTGAAAAATCTAACTTTTCCTTGCAAGGTCCCAAGTCACGGCTTGTACCACCCCCGCGTTCCCTCCAATCAACCTAACCTATTATACTCCAATTTGTTACAGGAGCATTGCTAAAATGTCAGCTTTCCAAGACAAAGAACATTGGAAGCCCCTAAGTATAGTTATCGTTCTAATAAATCTCCCCTGCGAGGTACCCATCGGAAATATGTTACCCATCTAGTCACTTCCGGACGAATGCTCCGCGCGTCCGAGTCATGGGGAGGCGCAGGAAGCCCGGCGATTCACTTGCGCAACGGATTTCGTTTTCAAGCTCGTCGTGAGGGCCTGCCCCTGTGGCAAACTCCCGCGAGTTACGAAAGACTTTTGCGATGGGAGTGTTATTGCAGAGTAGTTTCGGTGCGAACGGGCGCCTTGGTGGCGGCCATCATCAGAAAGCCGATGACCGCGGCCACCAGCGTGACCAACAATTTGGGCTCAGCCGAGTAATTGGCGAGAAGACCGGCCATGGGGCCTCCCACCGCGCTTCCCACGAACTGTGCGGTGTTGTAAAAGCCCAGGGCCGTTCCATAGGAAGCCGTCCCCGCAGTCTTACTAACAAGGCTGGGGAGAACCGGTTCCAGTCCCGTGAACCCGATATAGAAAAGTGTTCCGGCCAAAAAAACGGGGAGCAATCGCATGGGGTCCAGGCCCAGCCAGGCGGGCTCAAAGAGCAGCAAGAAACTGGGTATGAACATCAAATAGGCAAGGGCAGCAAGCGGGCGCGCCCATCCCTTGTCCGCACCCTGCGAAAAGCCGAACATGGTGAAGGCGCTGATCACCATCATGGGCAGCAGCAGCATATAGTAATGGGTCATCTTCAGATGGTGCTGGCCGGTGACGATCAGGGGGAAATTGAAAAAGAAGATCGACATGAAAAAGTTGATTAGAAACCCTCCCCCGGCGTAAGCGACGAGCGGCGGGTGGGAGAAGATCTGCGCCATGGGCGCGGGAGCTTCGCGCTCGGGGGCTTCGTCTTTGAGGTAGCGCGCCAGCAGAACATCCGTCCCCAACCCCAGGATTCCGGTAATCCAAAACAGCGACGCCGTGCCAAACCATCCCGCCAGAATCGGCCCGCCGATAATTCCCACCGCAAACGAGATGCCGATGGGGATACCCAGGACGGCCATAGCAGTGGACCGTTGCTCGGGTTCAACGTAGTCGGCCACGGTGGCGAAGGCCACGGAGATGATCGCTCCCCCGCCCTGCACCAGCCGCCCGAAAATGAGCTCCCAAATTTGCCAGGAGTGAGGAAACAGGGGAGGCAGAGCGCAGAGGAATGATCCCACGCTGAACAACGTCATGCCCATCATGAGAACTTTGCGGCGGCCGATGCGGTCCGACAATCGGCCCAGGGGAATCTGCAGCATCGCCATGGTCAGCGCGTACGCGCCGAAAGCGATGCCGACCAGAGTTTTCGAATTGGTGAACTGGAGGCCGTAAAGGGTGAATACCGGCAGCACAAGAAACAGGCCCAGCATGCGCAATCCCACCATGCTGGCGAGGGTGAAAAGCACCTTCTTTTGCGTTGAGGTGAAGGAGAAGCGTTGGCGAAGAGTGGTTTTCGACATGAATCAGTGGGTCAAAACGGCAATGGGTGAAAAATATAAAGGCAAAGGGTAAAGGCTGAAGGATAAAGTTTAAACGGTAAAATGCTGCGGCCGTGGATTCACCCTTTACGCTTTACACTTTAAATGCTTCGCGCCACGGACAACTGATCACGGACCACGGACAGCTTTTCTACAGCTCCACGAACTCCGCCTGCACCTTCTTCGGCAGCAGGCCTCTTTCATAACCGCGGTCGAGCAGCGTCTGCACTGCCAGGCGCCCGCGATCACCATAATCAAGCGTCCATTCATTCACGTACATGGCCACAAAGCGGTCCGCCGTGGAGGTGTCGAGACCACGTCCGAACTGCAAGGCGTAGTTCAGGGCCTCTTCGCGATTGTCGAGCGCATACTGGATGCTTTCCTTCAGCAAATTCGCCGCGGCGCGCACCGTGCGATGATCCAGCGATCGCAGGATGAGGTTACCGCCCAGAGGCAGCGGCAGGCCGGTTTCCTGATGCCACCATTCACCCAAGTCCACAATTTTCTTCAAGCCCGACTCGGCATAGGTTAACTGGCCTTCGTGGATCACCACGCCGGCGTCGGCATCGCCCCGGCTGACGGTTTCCAGAATCTCGTCGAAGGGGGTGAAAATGGGCTCAATGTCGCGTTCATAGAGTTGCATCACCAGGAAGGCGGTGGTCATTTTTCCGGGTATGGCCACGCGCTTGCCGCGCAGCCCCTCCGCGCCCGGGGTGGAACGAGCCACCACGATGGGGCCGTAGCGCTCGCCAAAGCTCGCGCCCGACGGCAGCAGGATATAGCGCTCCGCCAGATAGGGGTAGGCGTGGAAGGAAGCAGCCGTAATATCGTAAACACCCTGTAACGCCTTTTGGTTCAATGACTCGATGTCCTCAAGAATGTGCTTGAACACCAAATTATGGGTGCGAAGCTTCTTGGTGGCGAGCGCGTAGAACATAAAAGCGTCGTCGGAGTCCGGGCTGTGTGCCAGCTTCAGTTCTATGACGCGCGGCTTGGTTTCGTCGGACATTTGCTTTATCGAGGTTGCCGTGCCTGATCTCAACGCAAAATCTTCGCTTGATGTAAGGGAACATTCTACCACAGGTGGCCAAACGGCACTTGCCAGCCCGCACAATATAACAACATTATATCGTGCAGAAAAATAAAAGATATCTATTTATGGAATACCCACTTTTAATGTAGGTGAATACGTGCTTCCTGACCCGCTGGGCCGTACAGGCGCCGCCGGGAGGTTCGTTCTCAAGACTTCGCGGCAGGCGCGGACGCGTCCAAACGGGCGCGAATGGCGCGCTTGGCCCGCAGCGCGGCTGCCGCCACGTCGTTATCCTGGTCGTGTTCGAGCCGGTCGAGTTGTTGCAGACTGCCCTGATCTCCGCTATACATCAGCACCACGCACAAGCGCTTGCGAATACCGTTGTCCGGGCTCTGTAAGTACGGGTAGAGCTTGGGAAGGAAAGCCGGGTCGCGGGCGAGTTCAGTCAGGTACGCGCGGGCCACATCACCCCTCGTCTTCGTGCCCAAGTCGCTCACCACGTAGGTCACGCCATCATCCTTGCCCAAAGCGGCAAGGGCAAATTCCATGGCCAGTTTGGCGCTCGCGTCTTTTTCCGCCAGGAGGGCCTTTTGCAACTCGCCCAGACATTGCGGATCGGCGGCGCGCGCCAGTCCCTCCCCTGCCCCCTGGCGAATGTCCTTGTTATCGCTCCACAACGCCTGGGTAAACAGTGGTACGGATACCTTATCGCCCAGGTAAGCCAACCCCTGCATCGCCGCGGCCTTGTCTTTCTGGTCCGAATCACTCTGGAAGATCAACTGCATCTTGGAGAGGGCGGCTTTCGTCCGCAGGATGCCGGCCGTAACGCAGGCATCGCGTTTGATGTCCTTGTTGGGCGAGTCGAGCAAGTCAACCAGCTTCGGACCCGCGTCCATGTCCTTGATCTTGGCGAGGGAATTCAGCGCTTCGCGGGCTAGGTCGGGATCGGAAGAGTGCGCCGCGGCCACCAAATCCGCTGACGCCGCCTTGGCCAGAAGGATTCCCAACCCCTTGGCGGCTTCGCGCGACGCCGCATTCGAATGCGTGTCCTTCATCGCCGCAATCAAGGTGGTGATGACAGTGGGGTCCACGGAGACTCCCGGGTCAACTTTGGTATCGTCCGGCTGGAAATGGCTGGTGGCGCGCTCCCAGTTCCTACTCATAAACCCCGTCCAGCCGGACTTCGGCAGGACGCCGGAATAATACCCGGTCAGGCATTGCTCCGCGGTAACCCGCACCCCCTCGTCCAGGTCCTTGGCGGCCTGCTCCAGCGGCGGCAAAACATCGGACTGATGAATCTGCGCCAGCGCCAGCACCACCTCACGCCGCACCTTGGAGCTGGAATCACCGAGCGCCGCTGCCAACGCGGGAATAGTGCTGGGGTCTCCATCCTTCCCCAAATCCTGCGCGGCCTTGGCGCGAACGCTTTCAGTGTGCCCCTGCTTCAAGAGCATGACCGCGGGGTTGTTGCTCGTCGCGGGCGCCGGAGATGCGGTGGCGGGCGCGGCAGGTGGAGTGGCGGGCTTGTCAGCCTGCGCCCACACCGCTAAGGCACTTGCCAGGGTAAACGTAAGAAAGAAGAGCACCATCAACCGGTAAGAATGCTTCATTTTATCCTCGTGGACTCTGCACATTCACCCCCCCCTGCGGCCCTCGCTCCACCGCCTCCTTGCTTGCCAGCGCTGGCGTGAGGTCGGGGCGTCCGCCCAAGGGTTTTGCCCGGCCGGGACAGTTCACCCGGCCGGGCATGGGGAGTCCTGCTATTTTCCAAAGCTGGAAAGGGTAATCTTGGTTTTCCCGGAGGCTTGATCGGGGGCGATGGCCACGTTGACAACCCCGTTCGAACCCACGACTTGCACCACGGCTTGCCCGCCACTCTGGGTTACCATCGCGCTTGCCCCCAGCTTCCCCTTGTAGAAAGCCAACACCGTATCCACTGAGTCGCTGGTGACCAACTGCTGGAGATTGACCCCGCCCATTCCCGTAATGCTCTCATTTCCACCCGGAGGAGCGGTGGCGCCAGGATAGGCCAGGCTCGCAAGATCAGGCGCCAGCCCAACACTTGGGGTCGCAGGAGCCGGCGTGGGAGCCACCGGCTGCGTTTGCACTTCCCGCGTTCCCATGGGCCGGGGGAAGGTGGTTTGGACTTGTTTCTCAAACTGGTTTATCCCCTTCTTGGCGCGATAAAGCATGTATACGCACGACCCAATGCTCAACAGGCCGAGGAAAAAAATCACCGCCACGACAATCAAAATGATTTTTACCACCGGGCTGCCTGACTTGGCCGCCGGGGCCGCCCCAGCCGTGGCCGCAGCCGCAACCGGAACTGGACGGGCCACCACGACCGGGGCCGCCGTTGGCGGTGCTTGCGGCGCAGGCGCGGCAGGCTGACCAACCGTTGCCCCGCAGCCCGTGCAGAATTTCATCCCCTCCCCCATCGGGGAGCCACATTTTGTGCAGAATTGAGCCATCGGATGTTC
>PLWR01000729.1 GCA_003165615.1 Acidobacteriota bacterium
CTTTCTTTTCCCCGAGGCGACCCCGCGGGACGAGGACTTTTAGGGACCAGGACCAACCGGGAAACCCGCCCGGCGCAAGAATTGTTTGGGAGACGCCATGAGCGTGCTAGCCATTATTCCAGCAGCGGGTACAGGACTAAGAATGGGCGGAGGCACGCCCAAACAGTTTCTGTCCCTCGAGGGTGTGCCGATTTTCGTTCATACCCTCAGGAAATTTGCGGCTTGCGAAGCGATCGATGAAATCTTTTTGGGAGTGCGTTCGGAAGAGATGGATCGCGCCTCGAGCGAGATCTCGAGGGAGAGTTTCTCCACACCGGTGCGAGTTCTGGCAGGCGGTGCGTCGCGCATGGAAACTGTGGCCCGGTGCCTCGATCAGGCCCGTCCAGAGACGGAGGTCGTGGTGGTTCACGACGCAGTGCGCCCCTTCGTGGAACTCACGATGATTTCTCAGGTCGTTGAGGCCGCGCGCAACGAGGGCGGCGCCATCCTGGCCATTCCCAGCGTGGACACCGTGAAAAAAGTGGAACGGCAGATCATTACGGGAACCATTCCGCGAGAACGCATCGTTCTGGCGCAGACGCCGCAAGCGTTCCAATACTCCATCCTGCGCCAGGCTTATGATCGCGCCCTGGCAGAAGGTTACTACGGTACCGACGAGTCCAGCCTGGTAGAACATGACGGGCACGATGTGAGAGTCCTGATGGGATCGGACCGGAACATCAAAATTACCAAGCCCTCGGATCTGCCCCTGGCCCGCCTCTTTATTGCGCAAGAGCGCGAACACATCCGGGAAGGCGCCTGATTTGGGAAACATGAATCCTTCACGCAATCCTTCACGCCAGACCGCAAAACGCACCGGAAAGGACATGTTGTCCCTCGCCACAGCACCCGCCGGCACGGGGCAGAGCGCCAGCCAACAGTCATCCCCGCTGTTGCGGGTGGGAATCGGCAATGACCTTCACCGGTTGGCGGATGGACGCAAGCTGATCGTGGGCGGGGTGCGCATTCCCTTTGACAAAGGTCCGGTGGGCCATTCCGATGGCGACGTGCTGGCCCACGCTATTTGCGATGCCTTATTGGGAGCGGCGCACCTAGGCGACATCGGGCGCCACTTCCCCAACACCTCTCCCCAGTGGAAAAACGTTTCCAGCTTGAAGTTCCTGCGCCACGTCCGCCAACTGCTCGACGCCGCCGGTTATAGCATTGTAAACATCGATGCCACGGTGGGTCTGGAGCGCCCCAAGCTGGCGCCCCACATCCTTCCCATGGAGGAAAAAGTTGCCGCGGCGCTGGCCCTCAAGCCCGCCCAGGTGAGCGTCAAGGCCAAAAGCGGTGAAGGATTGGATGCGGTCGGCCGTGGCGAGGCTATCCGCGCCGATGCGGTGGCGCTGATTCAATTCCACTCCTAACGCGCCTTTCCCAGCGCTTGAACCTACCTGCTTTTAGTGGGATACTGTGCGGGTTTTTGGAACGTTAAAATGTATTTACGCTTAAACCCATTCACCCGATGCGGCATCGTAGGAGAGGCTGGCCCGGTGGTTCCGGTGAACCCGCCCACTGCATTTGGTAAAAAAAAGAGGAGAAGGTATGGCAGACAAATACCCTAGCCCCGGCCACTCAATGTTTGGCCTGAACGATGAGCCCACGCGACGTGTGGCCGCTCCGGAGGAGTCGCCCACGTCGCCGCAAGCTCCAACCGCAGCCCCTCAATCAGCTCCCGCTTCGGGAGGTTGGAAGGCGCTGCCGTGGTTGGTGGGGGCGCTCGGCGTCCTGGCGATCGCCAATCTCGTATTGGTGCTCAAGGCGCGCTCACAGTTCAACGATTACGCAACGAAACAAGCTGACGAGATGAATGTGCTGACCCGGCGCATGGACTCCAGCGACGACCGCTACGCCCAACTGCGCGGGCAATTCCAGGTCACCTCGGAGAAGCTTGGCTTGACGCAACAGGAACTTGCCCGCGCCCACGACCTGGCCACGCAAGTTCAAAAGCAACAGCAGACCGCGGTGGCGCAGTTGAACCAAGCCATCGCCCAGAAAGCCAGCGCCGACGAAGTGAACAAACTTCAGGCTGACTCTAACCTCAAGATCGGCGGCCTGAGCACGGACTTGGCAGGAACCAAGCAGGATCTGGCCAGCACCAAATCCGAGTTTGCCAATGCCCTCACCGGCACCAAGGGTGAATTGAACGGCGCCATCGCCCGCACTCACGACGAACTGGTTGCCTTGGCCCACAAGGGCGATCGCGACTATTTTGAATTTAATCTGCCGCGCCGGAAGGCCCAGCAGAAGCTTGGAACGGTGACCGTGGAATTGGAGAAGACCGATCCGAAGCGAAACGTCTTCAGCGTTTTTCTCTCGTTTGACGATAAGAAGACCGAGCGCAGCAACAAGGCCATGAATGAACCCTTGTACTTCTACGTCCAGGGAGCCTCAAGCGCCCTGGAGTTGGTGGTCAATAAATTGGGCAAGGATTCCGTATCCGGTTATTTGAGCACGCCGAAAGGCTTCTTCCCCAATACCACGAACGTGCTAGGTCAACGGCCGGGAGCTTGACTACAGGGGGTTAGGGGTTAGGAATTAGGGGTTAGGGACCGAAACCCGGCACCGGACCGAATCACTAACCCCAAACCCCTAATTTAGCTTACTTGCTGCCGTTGCGGTTCCCATAACGGCTGAGCACCTGCGCCAATTCCGTTTCTGACCGCAGCCCCACCAGCGTCTCCACCACGTTTCCGCCTTGCAGCAGAATGAGAGTGGGAATGGAGCGGATCGCGAATTTGTTGGCGATCTCGGGTACTTCGTCCACATTGACTTTGGCGAAAGTGATCTGTTGGCCATACTGATCCGCCAGCCGCTCGAACGTCGGCGCGAGCATTTTGCAGGGGCCGCACCAGTCCGCCCAAAAATCCAGGAATACCGGCTTGGTGCTGGTTTCGAGCTCCTGCCAATCGGCGGGTTGTACGTGCAAAACCTTTTCCATAATTTTTCCCTTTTACCTCCCGCATGGTTAGATGCAACCCGGGACAAATGGATTCAGTGGACTTTGGCATTTTGGCGCTACAACACGTTCCTACGCAGTTTCGAGGATCTGCGCGACGGCCGCTGACAGGCGCTCCCATTTCGCGGTCTCGATTTCAAGTTGTTCGCGCCCGGAATGCGTCAGCCGGTAGAACTTGGCACGCCGGTTGTTTTCCGACGTGCCCCACTCCGACGCAATCCAGCCCTGCTGTTCGAGGCGGTGAAGCGCCGGGTATAACGACCCTTGTTGCACCTGGAGCGAGTCCTGAGAGACCTGCTGAATGCGCTGTGAAATCCCCCACCCGTGCATGGGCTCAAGCGCGAGCGTTTTCAGGACCAGCAAGTCCAACGTGCCCTGCAGAAGATCAATTGACTTTCCCATAGTCCTCCCATCGTTGGTCCTAGCGCCGACCTTGAGGTCGGCACGTGCCGGGCTAAACAGGCTGCG
>PLWR01000648.1 GCA_003165615.1 Acidobacteriota bacterium
CCGCGTAGAAGATGGAGGCCTTGTTATTCTCGTGGTAATACGGCGAGGATGCGTTCACCGCAAAAAGCGTGCTCAGCGGCAGGAGCTGGTATTGGTGCAGGACCATCAGGTTCGAATCGCTGGGGGCTCCCACCCAGACGTATTTGCTCTCCAGGCGCGTGTTACCGTAAAACTCCGCCAAACCTTCCGTCAGCCACAGCGGTATCTGCGATATTGACCGGCGCATGAGGTAATGCACGTATTCGTGATATACCGTTTCGAAGCGTTCGTAGGATTCCCGGTCAAGGCTCGCGGCAAGCTGCAAGGCCACATAGTTCTTCTCCGGCCCGCCCAGGTAAATGCCCGCGAGGTGCGCCGATCCCTTCGCCTGGTAACTTTCCGGCAGCAATGGTTTGAAGGTGGCCTCATCTTTGGCGGCGATGATAATCACAGGAGGATCGGTTGCCGAGCCTTGAATGTTCAGGAACCGGCGGAGTACGGCGCGGATCATCTCGAACTGGTAAGCCACACGGCGCGCCTGCTTTTCGCTGGCATTGGTGACAACGATGAAGTTGGGGCTGCGCAACCTGCTCCAGGCCTGGGGCTTTTCAGCGAGAGATGCGCGCGGAGCCGTGATGAGCAGCAAAGCACCGATCAGGCAGATGCGAATAAAACCAGGATGCCGTGACATGCAGGTTATATACCCCTCACCTTTCTCGAAGTCAACGTTGTAGCGAAACGATGTAGCGAAACGATTGAGGGAATGAAAAACATGGGAGATTCTCGCCGAAGGAGAAGAAAGCCCGGGCGCAAGCAAAAGCCAATCGCCAGCGGGAGCGCGGCTACTGATAACTGATGACGGAAGAGTTACTTTCCCGCCACCGCCCGGCCCACGCGCCCCATCCAGGCCAACTCTTCTTCCGTCATCGGCCCGCGCCCCACGGCTTCCAGCGCTTCATCCATTTGCGCCGAATTGGCGGCGCCGGTCAGGCACACGTCCACTTCCGGGCGGCTCAGGACGTAGCGGTAGCAATCCGTGGCAGTCGGGATGCGCTCGTTCTTGGGAATTGGATGCGCGCCCATGAAGAAACCTCGCAGCCCGGACTTGCCAAGCAGTTGCCCCCAGCTTGTGGCGGTGAAGGAAACGAGGCCAGGACGATTTGAGGGGGGCAGGTGGGGGAAGATGTCCTGTTCCGCGCCTGGATGCGCGGCGTTGTAACGAAAATGCACGATGTCAAAGTCGTTCCCAGTGGCAATTGCGGGGACCAAAGTGCGTTGGTGCGTGGAGACCGCCAGGAATCGCACCAGGCCGCGTTGCTTCAGTTGGCGGGCGGCGTCCAGAATCTTCGGCGTTACCGGCTTGTTCCACATGCCCAGCAACAGGACGTCCGTGTGGTCATAGCTCAATGCCCGCAAGGCGCGCTCCAGGCTCCAAGCCATCAGTCCGGCCATGCGCGTGTAGGATTGGATCACCAGAACGAACCGGTCGCGCTGGGGCTTCAAGTGCTTCAGCCCCTCACCAAATGAGGCAAGGCGCCGGCTTCCCCAATAGATGTAATTCACGCCACGCTCGAACGCCCGCTCCAGCGCGTCGCCCGGAACGCCATAGCTGGCGCTGATTCCCAGGCGCCCCACTTGCAAGCCTGTGCGCCCTAAAACCCTGCGATCAAATGTGCCGGATTGTGTGTCCATCATGGCTCCCTCATCGGCGCCGCCAGCTTCCTGCTTATGACACCGGCTGCGCAAAATAAGCGGGAAAGCGGCGCACGAACGGCTTCTTCTCGCGATAGGAGCGGGCGAGTTCCATATAGATTCCCAGGTCGCGATCGAGGTCGGCCTGGGTGCCATCGAAGTAGAAATTGCGAATGGGAATTCCCGCATAGGCCTTGGAGAGCTTCGGGTAGATGGCCTCGGTCACGATGCCGTTCATGCAGGTGAAGGGNNCCTTGCCCACGCTCAGCACCATCTCACCCTGCGCGCCACCGGTGGGCAGGTAGGGCCAGGCGAGGTCCAAAATCTCCTCGATGGGCGGCTCTTCATAGCCCACGAATTCCTCCGCGAACGGCGCGATCAAAGCGTGCTCATCGGCATGTTGGATGTGTGAGCGCAGGTAGGCCTTGCCCATGGCCAGGGAGATGTTTCGCCCGGTCAGGTGCAGCTTGCGCTTCTCTTCGTTGTTGGTGTACTCCACCCACTCGCTGATGTGGCTCAGGCAGGCTTCCGCGCCGTAACTTTCCAGTTTGCGGATCAGGTCTTCGTTGGAGAAGGTATTGAGACGGCAGAAAATCTCCCCTACCACGCCGATCATGGGAAGCTCGCGATCGTAGAGCGCCGGCACGCGGCGGAAGCGCTCGCGGGCGCGCGTCATCGACTCCACCAGTGATTCAAGCTGGCACGCGGCGTCGGCGCAACTGTTCTCAATGGTCTTCACCACATCGGCCTGCGACTCCTGAAAGGCGCGGTCGGCAGCGCCCGGAGTGGTTTCGTAGGGGCGGGTCTTCAGCAAGGCGCGGTGTATGGTGTCGGCGGAGACGAGCGCGCGCCACGCCGTGCGCAAAAAAGGGTTGGCGATGTCACCCAGGTCAACGTAGCCGTTGCGGCTGGTGGGGGAGACCACTTTCACGTCTCCGTACCCCGCGTCGCGCAAAATCCTGCGCAGGAACGGCGCATACTGCCCGAAGCGGCAGGGGCCTTCCGCCGTCGGCATGAAGAAAGCAGTGTGCTGCGCGTCGAAGCCGGGCTGCTCGATGACGCGCACGAAATCTCCCACGGTGACCTTGGCGGGATAGCATTCGTCGCCGGTGGTGTATTTGCCGCCCAGTTCGCGGGTGCGCTCGTCGGAGGGAGGAGTGGTTTGCGCCTGCACACCCAGCCAGCGAAACGCCGCGGCAAAGGCTTCCGGGCTGCCCTCACCCATGGTCGGGATGTAGACGACCTTTCCACTCAGGGGATGATCGGCGCCTATCTTGCGGCTGCTGTGGCGATGGGGGAAGAGTGGCATCGCAGAAATCCTTTGCTGTCGAGATATGCTTCGCAACGCGTAATGAAGCCGGCGTCGTTCGCGTGCCCATCAAATTGCAACACCAGTGAAGGCTTGCCGGCGGCATCGTCCACAAACGATTTGATGTACGAGTCGGGGCCGCATTTGAAGTTGGAAATATAGACCAGGTGCAGGTTGGCGTGCCGCTGCACGATGCGCGCCGCCGCCAGAATGCGCCGCCCCGAATTCCAGTACATGTTGGGGTTGACATCGGAGATATCTTCATCATCGAGTGGCAGGACTTCCATGGGCAGCACGTTGATGCCGTAAAGCGTGCGCAGCTTGCGGGGGATGTCGCAATTCACGCTGCGGTCAAAGAGATTGTAAGGCCGCCCCACCAGCACCAGGGCAGGCTCACCGGTTTCGCTCAGACGGGCCATCGCCTCCTTGCCCGCTTGCTGAAGCGCGTCGGTAAAAGTGCTATGCGCCGCATACCCGGCCATCACCGCCTGGGCATTGACGCGCGGCTTTATCCCCAGTCCTCGGGAGAATGCCGCCAGCTCCTTTTCCACGTGCTTGGGCCCGAAGCGGAAGTGCACCGTGGGTGAAAGGAACTTCGCTGCTGCCGCCTCCAGTTGGGGCACGGCGCGAACCACAAAGGGCAGCGTCTGGTTCCAGGGGCACAGGTGGGATTCCAACCCGTCGTCCGGCCCCTCCACGTTGACGGCGTTGGGAAGCAGAACATAATCGACACACTTTTCCAGCAGGTCCTGGACGTGCCCATGCGCCACCTTTACGGGGAAGCAAGGCTGGGCGATGGCCAACTCCTCACCCGCCATGGAAATCTTGCGGTCGGTGGGCGAAGAGACCACGACGTCAAAACCCAATTCTTGAAAATAGGCGCACCAGAAGGGGAATCGGTCGTAATAGAACATGGTGCGCGGAATCCCCACCGTGCGGCTGCCGCCCCGGGTGGGCAGCAGGACCTCTTCCAGCAGCTTCTCGCGCCACTCCACCAAATCCTCGATCACCGGCTGGCGGTCCGTGCGCGCCCGCTTGCGGAACTTGTCGGAGCACTTGTCGCCCCAGAAGGTGCGCTGCCCCTCGATGATGAATTCCTTCATATCGCAGAAATTCGAGCAGGCCTGGCAGACGAACTCGCGCGTGGTGAAGTTGACGCGGCTCAGGTCGTAACCGCGGAAGCGGCTGAGCTGGCCGGTGTCCTTCATGCGATCGCGTGCGATCAGCGCCATGCCAATGGCCCCGATCACGCCGTTGTGCGGCGGCACGATGATCTGCTTGCCGAGGATTTCCGAGAAAGCTGCGGCGACGGCGTCGTTGTAAGCGGTGCCGCCTTGGAAGAAAATCACCTTGCCGATCTTGCGTCCGCGCACCACGCGGTTCAGGTAGTTGAGCACCACCGAATACGCCAGGCCCGCCGCCAGGTCGCCCACTTCCGCGCCTTTGTGCATCAGCCCGGTAACATCACGCTCCATGAACACCGTGCAGCGCTCGCCCAGACGGGCAGGATTGGTGGAGTGCAGCGCCATCCGCGCGAATTCTTCCTTGATGGAGATTCCCAGTTTCTCCGCCTGCTCTTCCAGGAAGGAGCCCGTGCCCGCGGCGCAGGCCTCGTTCATGGTGAAGTCCACCACCACGCCCTTGTCAATGCGGATGAACTTGGAATCCTGCCCGCCGATTTCGAAAATCGTGTCCACGGGATCCATGCCCATCTGATTGCAGACGTGCATGGATCCGGTCTTGTGCGCGGTGATTTCATCATTCACGGTGTCCGCGCCCACCAACTCGCCGATCAGCTCGCGGCCGGAGCCCGTGGTGCCCACGCCGCGAATGTCGAGTGACTCGGCCAGCTCCGCCTCGATTTCCTTCAAACCGCGATCCACAACTTCAATCGGCCGTCCTTGTGTTCGAAGGTAAATCTCCTTCAGCAGGTTTCCTTCTGCATCAATCACCACCAGGTTGGTCGAGACCGAGCCAATGTCGATGCCGAGATAGGCTTCCATCCGCTCGCCAGGGGCGGGCAGGGTCAGAGGTTTCGCGCGGTCACGCAGCAACAGGACGTTCTGCATGGAGAGTGGGTCGGTGCAGGCGAAGTTCTTCCGCGCCGCCTCGTGCTGGCGCAACTGGTGAATCCGTTTGAACGACCGCTTGCGGAATTCCTCGGACTCCAGCATCGCCGCGCCCATCGCTCCCAGCCAGGCGTAATGCTCGGGGATAATGAGGTCGGCCTCTTTCAGCTTAAAGGCCTCGCGCAGGGCGTTGCGCACTCCCTGGTTCATCGCCACTCCGCCGATGAACGCCACGGGAGGCACCACGGCGCGCCCCTTCACCAGGCTCGACTTGTAATTGCGCGCCACGGCGTCGCAGAGCCCGCGCAAAATCTGGTCCGTGGTATAGCCCTTCTGCTGGGCGTGAATCATGTCGGTCTTGGCGAACACCGAGCAGCGCCCGGCAATCCGCGCCGCGCAACTGGCTGCGCACGCCGCCGGGCCCACCTGCTCAATCGAGTAGAGCAGCCGCGTGGCCTGCTGATCGATGAACGAGCCCGTGCCCGCCGCGCATTCGCCGCTGGTCTGGTAATCCACGATACCCAGGTGCTTGCCGGTGACGCTCGGGTCAAGGCGCAGGTATTTGGACGCCTCGCCGCCCATTTCGAAAACCGTGCGCACCTGCGGGTAGAACATCCGCATCCCTTTGGCAATGGCGCGAAACTCGTTTTCAAAGTAGATGCCCAGGACCTTGGCAATCAACTGGCTTCCGGAACCGGTGACGCGAATGCCCTCTACGTCCTCTTCCGGCAGGAAATCGTAAAGCTCCTTCAACAGGTCGAAAGTGGATTGGATGGGGCTGCCTTGCAGACGCCGGTAACGGGAGAGCACCAGGGCGCGGCCGGCAAAGGGACTGGACTCCGGAAATGACGCAGGGTAAAAGGTCTCGGATTTCTCCGTGAGGGTGCGAAAACGCGGTCCGTCGTCGGGCCCGCCAATGGCCGCGAGCTTCAGACTTACTGCGCCGATATCCAAACCGATGTTGATGCTCATGAAGTATCCGGGTCCGTTATTAAGAGGTGGCGCCGACCTTTAGAGCCTGCCCTGAGCCGCGCGAAGGGTCGGCACTTGCTTCGGAACCAGCCCCAATTCGAGTTCCCTTGCCCGTAATCCCACCGCTGATCCGCAGGCGGGGGGAAATAGGCTTCGGGTCAAAACACGCTAAGATCGACTGCAAAGAGGAAAGTGGGCAATTCAGATTCCGAGAGGCGACAGGAGGTTGGCAATCGGACTTTTTGGCATATAAAAACGGAACCATAGTCCGATTTATGATGCCATTGTGTCCTAAGCCTAATAATCGGGTCATCGGATCATGGGGCCATCGGGTCATTGAAAACCCTCTATGACTGCAAGCGCTGGCCGCTTTCATATTTCAGAATTGGGGTATGCACTTGACTCCCCTTAGTCATTTCCCGTACTCCAAGTCCAATGGGTGACAGGGGACACTAAAGCCTGACCCGTCGAAAGTGACATAAACGTACTGGTCATAGCTTTTCTTTCGGGCAATAGTGCCACTCTTTTGCTTATCTTTCGTTGTGACTCGCTGACCGGGCTCTGGATTGACACCGTAATAAGATTTCACATATTCATAGGCCACGGTTACCCTCCAAGGGGAGTCAAGTGCATACCCCAATTTCAGAATTCAGAATTCAGGGTTTTCTCGTCTATCTCATTTCTTTTCAGCAACTCATCGTGAAAACAAGTTAACTTGCTTATTTTCAATAAACTCTGAGGAGCACTTTTTTCCCTTGTAAAGAGGCTATAAAATGCCGCTCGACAGGTTCAGCCTGGTGAGAACTCGCCGTTAATTCTTGCCCACTTCATCCCATCCTTCGTGTTCCTGCCAGTCCATGATGCGGAGGTGCTTTTCTTCGCGGGGAAGTTCGGCCAGCGTTTTCCTTGCGCCCTCAGCGTGGTTCCCGTCCTGGGACTGATAAATCCACGCCATTTCCTGCTTCAGCGCGGCGGCTTCACCGCTCAGGTGGACTACGAAGTTTTCATACTTGTAAGGAGCAGGTTTAGAGACTCCCGCGCCGCCCGCCTGATCGGCCACCACGACCGTTTGAGCATCCAGCCCTTTGACCTTCAGCAATTCCTGACAGGCTTTGATAGCAAACCAGCTTGCAGTACGGTGGTCACCATCCCGCTCATCGGGATGGGTCAGCGCGATCATTGCCGGGTGAAAATCCGTGAGGATCTGCCGAATGGCCTCAATCACCGCATCGCGCGCGTACGGCAAATTGGGCTTGTAGGCGTTGGCATAGGGCGCGTGATCGCAGGCAAGATTGATGGAAAGGAACGGGTTGGAGGAATCTTTGTGGTCAAACCAGATGGCCCCCAATCCTTCATCCGGCAATCCCAGAACGGCGAACTTATCGCGCGGAAGGCCCAGATGTTCAAGCGCCTCGGCGGATTCCTCCATGCGCACCGAGCCAAATTCGCGCGCTTCATTGGGGCCGCAAGACCTGTCAAAATACCGGTCGCACCCACTCCCGTCGCCAGCCGTAAGGATCAGGACTTGGACCGGAATCTTGTCTTCCACGGCGGCGCGGATCAATCCGGCGTAGGCCCGCTCGTCGTTTTCATGCGGGCAAACCACCAGGAGCGATGCGGGAAGATCATTGACGGCGATCTCCGTGGTGGTGCGAGCCAGAAGTTTGCCCGCGTCCCCGGTCAGCCTTAGCTCCACGGGGTAAGTGCCCGGAGTCTCGGTGGCAGGGATTGTCCACGCGTCGGCGGCCACCGTCTGCGTGGCGCTGTTTGCCAGGTTAATTCCCGAGAGGAGCGTGCCCGAGTAAACTTCCTTGCCCGTCAAATCCGTGATGCGCGCTTGCAGCGAAGCTCCGGTCCACGATTCGTCCCCAGCATTCTTAACGGTGGCGGCGATTTTCACCGTATCTCCGGGGCGATAGAGTGTGCGCGCCGGGTCCACTCGTATCGCCCTCGAAATCTGCTCCGGCGCATAGAATTCCCGATACTTCGCAAAGTCGATAAATGAATTATAGGGATGCGTGTAGTTACGGCTGTAGGGCTTGGGCAAGTCGCGATCCAGGGTGCGCACCATCACCGGCATGGAGAATTGCAAGTCGTAAAGAATGGTGTGGTCAGCATTCCACAACGCCACGGCATAGGTATCGACTTCCGGGAAACCGCTATTGGCGCTGCCCGGGGGGATGGCGGACCCCTCCGCATCCCGCTGCTTGCCACGCAACAAGGTCGCCGTCCCGGCGGTCACCATGGGCACGGCCACCGCGGTTCCAGACGGAATATCCAGATTGTCGCGCAGCACTTTGACCGCCAGGTCGGGGCTGTCGCGGCCACCCTGGGAGGAGAGCGATATCCAGGGGTAAATCGCGTTGGCGAACTCGAGGTGCAGGCCCTTCATGTCGGTGTCCGAAAGATTTTCCAGCCCCACCTCACATTTGATGGGCTCGCCCGCGTTGTAAAGGGTTTTGTCGAGGGTCACGCGCGAAATTCTCACCAGCTTCTTGTACACCACGAAGCCACGCACCTTCTTCGTGAGCCCGGGGAGGTGCTCAATTCGATCGTCGACATGAAGGGTGAGGGTGTAAAGGCCGGTGGGCGCCTGCGGGGGAATCGGCCACCCCACCTGGAATTCCTCCACGCCGGGTTT
>PLWR01000298.1 GCA_003165615.1 Acidobacteriota bacterium
TGGACCTGGCGCGCAAGCTGCACAAAGCGGGCCTGCTTAGTTCTGAGGGGCTGAAGGCGGTTGAGCGAAGAGAGAGGTGAGCTGCACCGAGGATATGAAACCTTGCAGGGAATGCCGACACGAGATCTCCGAACAAGCGATGACTTGTCCCAGTTGCGGGGCGCCATTCCCCGCCAATGCCAAATGGGATGGGTGGGGTTTTGAATACAAGTCCGAAACCACATTCCTGGGGCTCCCCATTGTGCACATTTCCTTCAAATACAAGCCCAACCGTGTCCCGGTGCCNNGCCGGCCAGGGGCATCATTGCGATTGGTCAGTTTGCCTGCGGTTTCGTCACCATTTCGCAGTTCGGCATCGGCCTGGTTAGCATAAGCCAATTTACCGTTGCCATGTATGCCCTGGCGCAGTTCGCTTTCGCGTACTCCCTCATCGCACAGCTCGGAATCTATTTCCATGAGGGCCACGGACAGTTGGTGAAGAGCCTGAGCGAACTAATCGGCATGCTCTGACTTGGCAGGAGTGCCGCAGTTAACCGAAAACAGCGATGAGCCCAGCGCTGATCGGTGGGTCGCTGTGGTCTAACGATATACGCCTTAACTAAGTGCCCTCCCCCCCCGTTGGGNNCTTGGGCTGAGAAATGGAATCACGTTGGCATTCTAGAATGAGCCCAGTCATGAATTTCCTTTTAATGCCGTGTCCACGACGGCGGGGAAGATGACGTCGAATTCGGCGGCGGCCTCTACTTGCAGGCTCTTCCTCGATTTCAGTTGGTTGGCATTTACCGAGCATCGCCGGAGAACGGATTCTCGCCCGATGTGCCAGGCCGTGGGCGGGCGACATTGCGAGTAGTGCGATCTTGCTCCATCTCGTACGTCACTCGAATCTTGCGGAGTTCGTCCCCAATGTCCCGCAAGCGAGAGTAAAACATGTAGATGACCCAAGGGCCGACGATCAAAAACACAATCTGTAGGGCCAAAACGCCTAGCATTACCTGCTGCGAATTCTGGGCGTATTGATTCACGAATGCCTGTTGTTGAGCGAGCAGTTCATTCAGGTTCATAATCGTCTCACAATTGTCCTTTGAAGGCGCGGTCGAGGATGGTGGGGAGTAGGGCGTCTAGTTCGGTCTCGGTCTGGGCTTGTAGGCTCTTCAGCGCGTCCACCTCCGCGAACAGAGCCTCGCCTCGTCTCTGTTGGTCAACTTCCGGCATCGGCAGCTCAATGTTCAAAAACTGCTCGGGTCGCGTGCGCTCGCGCCGGGCGCCAACACCGCGCGTCGCCCCCGCCAACTTGCTCCAAAACCACTCGGTCCCAACCAATGGGGCCAAGTATCGCGCTCGTGACTCTGTGGAAATGCACCGAAAAGTGCGATACTCCGGTGACACGAACCAGCCTGCCAGTTCAGGTGGGCAGACTGAAACGGCTCCCTCCCATCCCTTGACCTGGCTGAGAAGCAACACCCCCTCGTACAGGCGATTGAAAGCACGGTAAGTAGTTCCCGTTCCCTCAACAGCGCCCTTCGCGAATAGCCCGACGCCGAAGCTCTTCACGCCGACTTGTGGATAGCTTCCAGTCGCCTCAATCGGCACTGCGTCTTCATCCAGCTTGAGAATCTCCCCCAACTTTTTGGTTCGCTTTCCGGCGAGGTTGATATGAACACTCGTCACAAAGGCCTCGGCTTCTTCGGCGGCCTGGCGGCGGAGGGTACGGGCCTCGTTGATTTGCGCGGCCAGCTCCTCAACCCGCGCCACCACCCGCCGTTGCTCCCCCATGGAGGCAGGGGGATTTCGCAAGCAAGAAGCGTTTTCGGTCTGACGGCGGCGTACCCTGTCGTGCCTTTCGCCTCCGCGTCCAACTGCCCCTGAAGATAGTTCGCGTCGAAGATGGCCTTGAGCCATCGCCGGTCGAGCCCGTCCTCACGAACGTCGAACAAAAAGAAGTGGCTCGTACAAAGCGCACCTTCGCCTCCCGACGGTACGAAACCAATTGCGCCTTTCTTACCCCAGATTTCGGAGAGGATTACCTGGCCTGCCTTGGCAAGCTGGTGTCGCTGCATCTTGAGCGTCGCGCCGTCCGCTGGAGCATCGAGCACAACGCCCTAGCCGTAGAGCTTTACTGAGAGCTTTCGGTACTCACGTGGTTCGGGTGTTTCGATGTATTCGGTGTACTGCGTCAGCACCTCACCCAGCCGCACGGTTGGCCACGGTTTGGTCATGGGGCCAAGGGCCTTGGCTCGGGGTTGTTCTTGGGGACAGGACGCATAGCACGGATTAGTGGGGTGGGAGCGTTTTGGGGCTTGAGCTTGTGGTGGGGTTGTTGGTTGGGTGAATGGTTGGTTGTGGTTTGGTTGCGTTTTGCTTTGGCGGCACGGAATTAAACGGATAGGACGGACTGGGCGGCGGCGCGGCTTGATCGGTCCTATTCGTCCTATTCCGCTTGAAACTGGGCCGTGGCGGCAGGGCGCGCGCCTGTTGCCGCGCCTGGTAANNCTGATGAAGCAACTGGTCCAGCAAATAGTTGGTCTGATGCACCAGGCAGAGCATCGTATTGGCCGCCACTTCGGGAGGAGCATTCTCCACAAAAGACCTATACGTCTCGTAAGACCTATTCTGTGTATAGGCCAGCCGCCGCACCACCCGCGCCATTGGATGGTCTTTACCCCACTCGGCCAGACCGCGCTGGCGAAGGAAATCCTCATAGTCGCCCAGCAGTTCTTCAAGGCTGCCGCGGGCTACGCCCACCAGCTTCAGTTCCATTTTCTTGGACGTGCCACTCACTTGGCTGCCTTCCGCTATGTTTTTGTTCCCGCTCCGCGCTGCCTGCACCATCTGGTCGTGCGTGCGGGATTTCGGATCAATGATCCGATCACAAATCTTCACCGTGGCTTCGTACA
>PLWR01000492.1 GCA_003165615.1 Acidobacteriota bacterium
TGTTGGTCACGAAGATATCGTCGCCAACGAGTTGAATCTTACTGCCCAACTCCTTGGTCAGCAGTGCCCAGCCTTCCCAATCGTCCTGCGCGAGGCCGTCCTCAAGATTGACGATGGGGTATTGGCGTACCCAGTCGGCGTAGAGCTTTACCATTTCCTCGGATGTCTTCTTCGACTTATCGGACTTGAAAAATACGTACTTCCCGTCCTGATACATTTCGCTGGAAGCGGGATCGAGGGAGATAGCGATGTCGTGGCCGGGGGAGTAGCCGGCTTTCGTGATGGCTTCGAGCAGGACTTCGACCGCTTCCTCATTCGACTTGAGGCTGGGGGCAAAGCCGCCTTCGTCGCCGACAGAGGTGTTGTAGCCACGGTCTTTCAAAACCTTCTTGAGCGTGTGGAACGTTTCCGCACACATGCGCAGCGCCTGGGCGAAGCTTTCCGCGCCCACCGGCATGATCATGAATTCCTGAAAGTCCACGGTGTTGTCCGCATGGACCCCGCCGTTCAAAACGTTCATCATGGGTACGGGTAATATGCGCGCTTGCAGTCCGCCCAGATAGCGATAGAGCGGGGTGTGCGCCGACCTCGCGGAGGCCCGGCAAGCCGCCATGGAGACGGCCAGGATGGCGTTGGCGCCCAGCTTGCCCTTGTTGGGGGTGCCGTCGAGCGCGATCATGCGCTGGTCGATATCCACCTGGTTGCTGGCATCGTGCCCGCCCAGTTCGGCAGCGATGATTGAGTTGATGTTGTCCACGGCTTGCAACACGCCTTTGCCCATATAGCGGCGCTTGTCGCCGTCGCGTAATTCCACTGCTTCGTGCTCGCCCGTGGAAGCGCCGGAGGGAACGGCGGCCCGGCCAAAGGAGCCGTCGCGTAGAAGTACGTCTGCTTCCACCGTGGGATTGCCGCGTGAATCCAGAATTTCTCTTCCTTGAATGAGATCAATTTGTGCCATGCGAATGATTCCTCGATTCGAATTTGAGACACAAAATAGTAACACACTGCGGCGGGGAAAGAACCTTGCAAACCGCATAGGGGCAATCTGTCTGAGTAGGGGGATCCCTCTCTTTGGCAAGGTGAGCTCCCCCGCAGGTTGCAGTTTGAAAATCCTGCGTGAGTGTTCATAATGTGGTGAACGCGGAAGAGGGCTTGATTGTTCGCGCCGGCGCAGGGGATGGGGCAAGGGCGCCGGGGCAAATTACGAAAAGAATTGTTGCGGCCCGATATGCGGCTCTTTGCCGTATTCCTGGGAGGAAGTAAATGAAAAGCATTCAAAAAATAATCCTGCTCGTCGTTGCGGTCGTCGTGGCGTTGGTCGTAGTCGCCGTTCTCGGAATTGTTTACGCCCGGCGGATAAAGCCGCATACGGTGCTGGTGGTTCGAATCGAGGGTGAGATTCCGGAGCAGGAGCCGCAAAACTCCCTTCAGGATTTACTCAACGGCCCGGCTACGACAGTCACGGACATCACCGAGGGAATTGAGCGGGCGCGCACGGACCCGCACATCACCGCGCTTGAGGTTTGGGTGGGCGAGACCACCATGAGCATGGGCAAGATTCAGGAGATCCGCGATCGCATTGAGGCCTTCAACCGGGCCCGCAAACTCAGTGTCGCCTACCTGGAGTTTGCCACCAACCGATCCTACTACCTCGCTTCGGCTTGCCAGACGCTCGTCATGCTTCCCAGGTCGGAGTTTCACCTTCACGGCATGATGGCTTCGACGACGTTCCTGCGAGGCACGTTTGACAAGCTCGGGATATACCCTGACTTCCTCCACATTGGCGACTACAAGAACGCCACCAACGTTTACACCGAGAAGAAGTTCACGGCGGCGCATCGTGAGGCAACGAAGGGGCTGGTGGATGACTGGTACCGCCAATTCGTGCAGGGGGTGGCGGAGTCGCGCAACATGAAGCCGGAAATGGTAGAAAAACTTATCGCGGCGGGCCCGTACAATTCTGACGACGCCCCGGCTACCGGTCTGGTGGATCGCGTTGCCTATGGCGACGACGTCTGGGATTTTGTCGAAATGAAGAACCATGGATATGATCGGCGCATCAACCTGCACCCGTACCTCGACAGGACGGAGAAATTCACCGCCAACAAGATCGCGGTGATTTACGCAGTGGGAGAGATTGGGCCCGGCCGCAGCACATCTTCGCCGTGGGGAGAGGAAATGATGGGTTCGGACACCATTGCCCAGCAGTTTCGCCGCGCCCGCACTGATGATTTCGTAAAGGCCGTGGTGGTGCGCGTGGATTCGCCCGGCGGCGTCGCTTACTCTTCTGAAGTGATCCGGCATGAGCTGGAGCTGACGAAAGAGGTCAAGCCGGTGGTGGTCTCCATGTCGGATGTTGCCGCTTCCGGTGGATACTGGCTGGCGATGTCGGCCAACCGGATCGTCGCGGAGCCGGGCACCATCACGGGTTCCATCGGAGTGCTGATGGGTAAATTCAATATTCAGGGGCTCTATGACAAATTAGGGTTGAGCACGGACTTCGTTGCCACCACGGCGAACTCGACGCTGGAATATCCCTTCCAGAATTTCACCCCGGCGCAGCGGGAAACCGAGCTCAAGAATATGCATGAGACTTACAACGATTTTCTTGAGGGCGTGGCGGAGGGTCGCCACATGAAGGTTGAAGACGTGGATAAAATCGCGCAAGGCCGCGTGTGGACGGGCGAGCGCGCCCGCCAGCTCGGCCTGGTGGATGAACTGGGGGGATTGCACACGGCCATCGCCCGCGCGCGCCAATTGGCCAGGATTCCCGCGGATGAAAGGCTAGGCCTCTTGTCGCTGCCCGAGCACCGCTCGTTCTTCCAGCGCCTGCTGGAAACTCCCGAGGATGACAGCGCTTTCGCCTCCCCCCCCTCCCTGCATGTATGGCTGGGCAAGCTGGAATCGCTGGCGAACTATTCGGTGTGGACGATTCTGCCGGGAGTGCCGGAAGTACAGTAGGCAGTAAGCAGCAGGCAGTAGGCACTAAGCACCAGGCAGAAAGCAGAAAGCGGCGAATGGTGTAGAAAGTGACCCCCACCAGCCGAACAACCATGGGAACTACATGCGGGTCAGAAGCTTGCTCTCAAGCTCTCCCGTGAGCGGTGGCGTACTCATAAGACTGCCTGAGAAGTTTTCCGAGGAGTTCCGCACGTTGTTTTACGTCAGCCTTAGCGAGACGTAGGCGATAGCGTGCCCACCTCTCATCGTAATCCATCAAGTCAACGCCAGCCTTATCCAAGTCTTCGTCGACTTCATTCGATAACGTTAAGAAATCGACTGGTGATTTCTTCGGCTACAATTACGGCACAATGGTCATATTGGGGAAATCGTTCTCGTTCAATATCCCAATACTCGATCGTTCGGATGCCCGCCACCACCGTAACCTCGGCAACGCACTTGGGCAAAAACTGACGCGTTATACATAACCCCAGATCGGTGATATCAAGGGCCTGATCGTACCGACAAAGTCCATCGGACTGGCGGGGGATGGGTCAGCGCTTTTGGTGCTGCGGCCCAGCGTGCTCGCCCTCGAGAAGTTGGTAAGAAGGCTCATTTCCCTCGGCTTTTACCTCATCACCGAGGGGCAGACGGATATAGAAAGTGGTTCCCTTACCAAGCTCGCTGGTGAAAGTGATGGTCCCCCCGTGCTTGTCAACCACTACTGAGCGGGCAATCGCCAAGCCCTGCCCTGTCCCTCGACCAATCTCCTTGGTGGTGAAGAAAGGGTCAAAGACCTTTTCACGAATATCTTCGGAGATGCCACCCCCTGTGTCGGCAATGGATATTAGAACGGCAGCTTTATCGAGTGAAGTCCGAACGCGGATGATACCCTTCTTCGCGGTTCCTTTCACCACGTCGCCGATGGCATGGGCGGCGTTCACGAGCAGGTTGAGGAAGACCTGGTTCACGGCGCTGATGTTGCAAGTGACCGGAGGCAGATCACCAAATTCTGTTTCCACGTTGGCGACATACTTCAGCTCATTGCGTGCGACGGTAAGGGTACTTATAAGCGCCTTATTAATATCGGCTGCCACCTTCTCCTTCAGGTCGATATGGGCAAATTCCTTCATAGCGCGCACAATGGTTGCCACGCGCTCGACGCCTTCCAGCGTCTGGGCAAGGCTCTTAGGAGTTTCTTCCACTAGAAATTCCAAATCCGCAGCTTCGATGGCCTCGCGGACTTCCCCCACCAGGTTGGGGCTTACGGAACCCGCCGCGGCAGCATCCACCACCCCTTGATACTTTGCGAGCAAGGATTGAAATGCCGCAAAGGTCCCCTGCAGGAAGCGAGTGTTGTCGCCGATGAACTGAATGGGCGTGTTGATTTCGTGGGCGATTCCTGAGGCCAGTCTGCCGATGGATTCGAGTTTCTGAGCTTGACGGAGTTCGACCTCCGCGGCCAACAACTCCGCCGTGCGCGCAGTGACCTCTTCCTGCAAATGGTCCCGATATTGTTTCAGCTCGCAGTCCTGCCGCTGGATTTGTTCCAGCATGTGATTGAAATCATCGACCAGATTTCCGACCTCGTCTTCATTCTCCTTGACCGCGCGGATGGAATAGTCATGCCGTACGGAAACCAATCGAGCAACTTGGGCAAGATTCAGGATGGGCGCCGAGATGGCACTTTGGAATTTCAAGGAGAGGCCCAGTGCCGCGAGCAGGGCCACCGACAGGATGACGCCGATGATCACGCTGAACCGCGTGATCCGATCGTGCATTTCGCGGAGGTCCGAAACCAGGTACAACTTTCCAATCGTTCGGCCCGAAACGCGTATTGATTCTGAAACCCACAAAAGGTCCCCCACGATTCTGATTTCCCCGGACTGAAGCTGAGGTTTCGGAGGGTTGCTCCCCGCTGTATCGCGCCGGTATGCCGCAAACAGTTCGCCGTCCGACGAATAGACGTAGGCCGCCACAATATTGGGTTTAGCTCGAAGTCCAGAAAGGAGTTCCTCCGCCACCCCCTGGTCTCGGAAGCCCAAGGCCGCGTTGATGTTTGACCCGATGATTTCTGCCTGTGTCGTCAGATCCTTTTTCACTGAGTCTCGCAAGGCGAACAGGTCGTACATCGCGAAAGCTGCGCAGGATAAAACCAGGGCAGGAGCCACGACAGCCATAGTGATCATCAGTAGCTTGTGCTTGATCCGCAGTTTTCGGTAGCTCAGCATTCTTTCACTGTCCTCCCCTCCGCCAGAGGGCCCTCAGGCCGCACGGGCAGCCCTACCGCGACTCACGGATGAGGCGCGTCTCGAACGATCTTCGCAATTGCGAGGACTTTGGAGCTGATCGTCAACGGGGTTTGCTTGGCGGCATCCAGGTTGATCTCAAAATGCAACTTGTTCTTTTCGATGGTGAAGTTGATGATGCCGCCCCGCTGGGCAAACCCTTTGGTCTCTCCGATGGTAAGGACGGAGGAACCTCGCAAGCTGTCGATAATGCTTGCCGCCTGTTTCGACTCGGGCGCCGGCACAAAGACCATATGGCAATTTCTCAAATTGGCCCCTCGCTTGACGCTCATAATCGCGATCGCATGTTGATCAACGGTGCGGTTCAGAAGTTCCTGCTCGAGGTCCGGATCAAAGGGATCTTGCCCGGCCACGCACACCACCAGGGGCGAGGTGGGGGTCTCGAAAGCCGCCGAAGGCCACCGTACGAACTGTGCAAACTGGTAAAGGAAGGCAAGCTTGACGGGGTATTCGGCGGTCTCCTCGCCCTGGGTGGAACTGACCGGCAGCACCCCCCAGACGAGCCCACAGGCCACTAAGAGCAGCGCCCCGCTGCGAATGATGCGGGTGGTGACTTGAGCAACTCGATAGTCGCTCCGCCAAGGCCCCGAATTGTCATGCATCCGTCCGTGTGTTTTCATTTGCCGCTAAAAGTGATAACTGACTTTCACCCGGAAAGTCCGGCCATCCTGATCAATAATGTCTTCCCGGTGCTCCTCCGCGCCAGGGTCGCCATAGATCTGGTCAAAAACGTTGTAGATGCTTGCCGATAGCTCCCATCCCTTCAACGCCTTTTGGCTGAAAAGCGTGAGGTTAGGTACGACATAGGCTCCGGCGTAATTTCCCGCGAGAGTCCTTCTTTTGCTGACGTATTGGGCGTTCATGCTCGCGAAGGCTTTCCTGTGGAAGATCGGTACGCTCAGGTAGGCTTGCGCCAACGTGTGCGGGGAGTTGGTGAGAGGACTCACGTTGTTCACATCCCGGGCGTCCTGAAAGCTGAAGCTGCCGCCAGCTTCGAGGCCAGAGGGAAATTTCTTCTTCAGCGCCACTTCCAGCCCTTGCAAATTGATGTTGTTGCTGTTGCGGTAAACAACCAGCCCCGTACTGGGGTCATTCTCCTCGCTGATCAGCCCGCGGATGGGGTAGAAATAACCTGAGACGCTCAGACGGAGATTGTTCTGGATCTCCTGCTCCACCACCACTTCGGTGGTCTTGACAGTTTCGGGCTTCAGGTTCGGGTTCGGCTCGCTACCGCCCCCGTACTCGTACAATTCGTAGGCAGTAGGAGCGCGAAATGCCTGGCCAAAGAGGAGTTTGAGCGTCGTCCTCTCAAAGGGACTGTAAATGACGTCCACTCGCGGGTTGGTGGTTCCGCCAAACGTCGAATATTGGTCGTGACGTAATCCCAGATCGAGAACGAGATTGCGCCGAATGGGGATCGAGTCCTGGGCGAAGACAGTCCAAATAGTGGAGGACCTTCGGTCGTTCAAGTACTGGAAGTACGGTTGGATATCATAGTTCTCTTGATCCTGCTTAAAGTTATCGCGGTATTCCGACCCTGCGATCAGTGTCTGGTTACCCCACGCCTTTTTCGAAACATCGAACTCTGCCCCCCAGCGCTGGCCAAACCCCAGGTCCTTGTTGACGACCCGCGAGGGCCCTCCCGATGCTGAATTATCATCGATGTAGGTGCCATCATACGTATAATGGTCATAGTAAAGACGGGCTTTGTAGCCCCAGTCACTGCCGAACTTGTGGTCGTACTTGAGATCGAGGTAGCCCGGAGCATCGATGGTCCGCGTCCCGGGATCATCGAAAATGGTGTCGAACGAGGCAGTGGGAATGGTCTTTTCTCTCCATCCGTAAGCTCCTTCGAGCGTCAAGCCATAATGTGAAAGTTTCGCAAATACTTGGCGATACTGATCGCCATCGCAATCTCGCGCGATGCCATAGTTCGTCGCGGGACTGTCAAACTCCGGGAAATACAGCCGCTCGTGGCCCCGGCTGTCATAAAAAGACGCCGACAGCAGCATGTCCCAACTGTTGCGGAATCGGTTGCTGTAAGTTAGGCGAGTCTTAAACGTCCCGTAGCTGGCCAACTCGGCGGAGGCAGTGAGATTTCTTCCGTTGCCGGCTCGCTTCGTAATGACGTTGACGACCCCCAGGAAGGCATCGGCAACATACAGCGAGGAGTTCGGGCCCCGAATCACCTCCACCCGGTCAATCAGATCGACGTCAATCGGAAACTCCGTTCCGATGAGGGCCTGATCATAAACATTGTCGTTTAAGAGGTGGCCGTCCACCAGCAGCAAAATGCGGCTGTTGTAATCTCCCGGACGGCCAAAGCCACGAACCCCCAAGTAGCTATAATTNNGCCGGCGCTTCGTTCACCTTTTGCTTGTACCCCGCGGCCCCGTATACGGAGTCGATGTCGACCTTCATCAGGTCCTCGATACTCATTCCCAGCAGGCCAGCGGACTGCGGGGGGGCTTGAGCTTGTAGGCGAGCCGGATGGAGCATGCCCGGTAGCGAGAAGGCGAGCCACAATAGAACTCGCCAAATCGCCAGACCCTCAGGATTCTTGGGTCGGACGGAAACTTCAGCTCTTATGCATTCCAGCCAGTCAGCGTGGGTGGTGTTAACTGCCCCCCCTGCAACCCCGAGTAC
>PLWR01000093.1:0-13100 GCA_003165615.1 Acidobacteriota bacterium
GGATTGAACAAATTCACCCTGGGCATTCCTTTGCGTTGGAAGACTTGAACGGGTAAAATCGGCGCGACTGAAAGCTGTCACGCGCCCAAACCGTGCTGGAAGATAGTGGATGCGTGGGATTGCAGAGGCTAGGAAACAACCGTCTGATGCGCCAGCCGGCGGATGCGCTTTGCGCTGGGGAGTGTGCTTGGTGATGAGACTTCAACGGAATTCTCTCGGACTTCTGAACACAGATCTTCGATGGTATCGAGAAATTACGAAATAAAGGACTACAGCTTTCCGGAGTTTATAATCGATTTTGTTGCCTTCTTGCTTTTGAAGTGGCTAGGTATAAAAGGTGACTTGAACCAGGGTTGCTGACTTTCATCATTACAGCCGCCGGCTGAATAGGATTCAATTTCGCAAGTTTAGTCATAACCGTTGTCTTTTCCATGGGCGTCAAACTAATATCTTGGCAAATCAACACGGAGGTTTTCCATGGCTGCTGCAATCACCTCGGAGCGACGTCGGCTCACCGAAGCGCAGAAACAGTTTTTCAAAGTGAACGGTTATCTGATTGGACTGCCGCCCATTTACACTGCGGCGGAAGTTGCTGAACTCAATGCCGGGTACCAGGAGTTGCTGAAGTATCTGCGGCCCGGCGAGGATGAAAAGGAAATCCGCGAATGGCACGAGTCCAGCCGCTTCCTCTACGACATCTGCGTCAATCCCCAGATTCTCGACTACGTGGAAGATCTGTTGGGGACCAATTATTACCTATGGGCCTCGAACTTTTTTGCCAAAGCGCCGCGCCACCCCAGCGTGGTCGGTTGGCACCAGGACGCCTATTATTGGCCGCTTTCCCCGCACAATTCGGTTACCGCGTGGCTGGCCTTCACCGACTCCGACGAAAGCAACGGCGCCATGCGCGTGATTCCGAAGTCGCAATCGGGTGGGTTGATCAAGCACAAACGCTCTTCCCAAACTGATTCGGTTCTCACTCTTGAACTCGAACGCGGCAGCTTTCGCGAAGACGAAGCAGTGCCGCTGATCTTGAAAGCCGGCGAGATATCCTTTCACGACGACCGCATGATTCATGGATCGCCCGCCAATCCCTCAGACAATTGGCGAATCGGCTTCACCATTCGCTATTCGGGGACCAACGTAAAGTGCGACCTTTCGGTGAACCCGCACTTCAAAACCTACTTGATGCGCGGCGTGGATGAATACAAGCACAATCCCGTGGGAACCATCCCCGCCGAGCGCTACGGGCGTTTGGAGAGGAAGCACCTCAGCATTGAGGAAGCAAAGAAGGACGAGTGGCACGAGGAGTCGGCGACGAAGGGGTGAATCGGCCCCTCTCCAGAAGTATGCGTAGGTGCGGCTCGCGAACCGCCCTTTCGAAATCTCGCGTGATTATCGACTAGGGCGGTTCGCGAACCGCCCCTACAGCAAGACCAGCGAATTAGTCTCTTCACGGTTCGAACCGCCTGCCACAGGAGAACATGCCCTTGAAGCGATCACCCTCTTACACTCGAAGGAATTTCTTGGGGACGGGAATTGCCGCGGCCGCCGGACTTGCTGCGGATCGAGGTAAAGGCGAGTCTTCTTCCTCATGGCTGGAAACCCGTGCGGGCGATGCTCCGCGCGTAGTTGGCCATTCCGCCATTGGCAAGAGTTCACCCGTCAGGAAGCCGCTACGCCCATTTGGCATCTTCATGGCCAATCACAATGGCGATACGGGGCTGCGCTGGTGGGAGGCGAATCGCTGGAAGCGTGAAATTGCTGATCACAAACGAATGGGCGCAAATTCAATGTGGTATTTGCCCTTTGAGTTCGGGCAGCGCGCGCGGCGTTCATCCGTTTGGAACCCGCCTACGGGCAATACATTGCCAAGCTGGCGGCCTACCACCGCCCCGGACGCTCGCCCTGGAACTGGCCGCGGTCGTTCAAAGCGGCGTGTGCGCACGAAAACAGTTTTGTGTGATGCGGGCAAGGAGGGTAGAGCTCTCCGTGTCCTCTGTGCTTCAACACTTTATACACAGAGGACACAGAGCCGCTCAGTGATCTCTGTGTGAAGCTTTTCTAAACGCAGGGGACGCAGAGGAATCTCTGCAAAAACAACAATGAGAAATCATCGAGAGGAAATCGAATGCGCATTGGCAGGAGGCGCTCCGGATTGTGTGCCGTTCACTTTTTATGACCATATCTTTCCGCCAGGGTTTGACCCCGCGCCGCTTCAGGCCAAGGGCATGGCGATTTGCGCCCGCCGCATGGTCTACCGGAAATACACGCCCAATGTGAAGGTGACCAAGGTCGAGGAAGGCGAGGGCAGAATCCGAACCATCTACGAAACGCCGGTGGGCACACTGACTGCGCTACACCGGGTCGCCGCTCTCGCGCTGACCCCGGTGGCACATCCCATCAAGACGCGCGACGACTACTGCGTGGCCAAATTCATTGTGGAGGATGCCTGCTACGAGCCGGATTATGACGCGTTCTTGGCCGCAATCGTAAAGTTGGGGAATGCCGGCAAGGTGATTGCGGAAACCTGCTATGAGCCGCTCCTGGACGTGGAAGTCAATTGGCTGGGGCAGGAGCAGTTCTGTTACGAGGTGGCGGATAACTGCGACGCGGTCATGGAACTGCACGCGGCGCTGGCTGAGAATCACAAGAAGATGTATGACGTGGTGGCCGCGAGTCCCGCCGACTACGTGTTGTACGGCGGCAACGTTGTCCCCGAGATTCTAGGCCCGGACCGGGTGCGGGACTACGTTGCTCCATGCTGGAATGCTTTTGCCGACCGCCTCCACGAACGGGGCAAGAGGCTGGGAGACCACCTGGACGCCAACAATCTGCTGATTATGGACGTGGTTCGCGCGAGCCACCTGGATTTCGTGGAAGCTTTTACACCGCCCCCGGACTGCAATGTTTCGGTGGGTCAGGCCCGCGCCGCGTGGCCGGGAAAGCGCTTGTGGATCAATTTCCCATCCAGCGTGCACATTCAGTCCGAAGAAACGATTCGAGAGGCGACCCTGGAAATCGTCCACCAGGCCGGCGACCGCAAGGGATTCCTGATGGGCGTCACCGAAGATGTTCCGGCGGAACATATCGAGAGAAGCGTGACGGCGATCCTCAATACGCTGAGGGAATGCGCCGGGCAAAAGGTGTGAGGCAAACCATGTTAACTCCGCGCGAACGCGTGCTCTGTGCCTTGAATCACGAAGAGCCGGACCGTGTACCGCTCTTCATTGGTACTTCGGGTGCGACAACTCTTCTCTCTCCCGCCTACGAGCGACTCAAATCACATTTGGGCGTCCAGCACGAACCGCGTTTGATGTCGCGAGCGATGCAGTATGCGCAGCTCGACGAGGAAGTAATGGTCCGCCTGGGAAGCGATGGCCGCGTGCTTCTCCCGCGCGCCGCCGCCAGCACCTTGCGCAGGGAAGTATCCCCTCACGAATTCGTTGACGATTGGGGTGTGAATTGGCGAATGTCGCCGGGCGTTGCCTACTATGAATCGCTTGAGCCGCCGCTGCGCAACGCCACCATCGATGACATCGATCGCTACGCGTGGCCGGACATGGCCCATCCCAGCCGCTTCCAAGGTCTTGGCGAGGAGGCGCGGCACCTGCATGAGGACACTCCGTACGCGGTGGTTGCTCTCAGCGGGGTCAGTCCGCATGAAATTATCTACATCATGCGCGGCCTTGATACCTGGCTGGTGGATTTGATTGCTGACCCCGAGTTTGCTCATGCCTTGATGCGCAAAGTTACCGACATCATGCTGGCGGGAGTAACCCGGCACTTGGAGGAAGTGGGCCCGTACATCGACGTCCTCATCACCGGCGACGATTTGGGAACCGACTCCAGCCTCATGGTGTCGCCCCAGGTGTACCGCCGCATGATCAAGCCCTATCATGCCGAGCTGATGGCTGCCATTAAGCAAAAGACCAAAGCCAAGATCTTCTTTCACTCCGACGGCAACATCTATCCCTTAATCGGCGATCTGATTGAGATCGGCGTGGACCTTCTCAACCCGGTCCAGGTTTCAGCTGGAGATATGGGTGACACCGCACGATTGAAGCGGGAGTTCGGAAAGAAGATCTCCTTTTGCGGTGCGATTGACACACAGACCGTGCTGCCCCACGGGACACCCGAGGAAGTGCGCGCAGAGGTCCGCGGACGGATCAAGGACCTGGCGCCCGGCGGCGGTTACATTGTGGCCAGCGTGCATTGCATCCAGCCGGACGTCCCCCCGGAAAACGTATTGGCGATGTGCGACGAAGTTCAGGTTTCCGGCAAGTACCCGCTATTGAGTCCCAAAGGGGCCTAATAGTGGGCTCGCGGGATCACGCAGCCTGGCGTAAACCTGCTTTGAAGGTCTGTTCAGTTATAGTGACTACTCCTTCCGACTGGACCACCTTGCCACTGAGCGGGTAGCGCAGCGCGGCGGGGCCGAACGCGTTCGGCCCTACGCACTGTGCGGAAATTCTTGCCAAAAAAACAAGAATTTACGGTATTGCATTGCAGAGCCACGTCTGTATCATAGCGGATTGCAGAAAATCCCATTCGGTACTATCCCTCCATGACCGAGCCAGATGGCCATCGCAAAATCGGTAGTGACAATCAAGTGCTGATTTCCCTTGTGCTGGCAACCGTGCTGATTCATCTCCTTTGCCGCAGCGGTTATGGATACTTCCGCGACGAACTCTACGCCATCGCTTGCAGCAAGCACTTGGCCTGGGGTTACGTCGACCAACCGCCGTTTTCAGAATTCGTTCTTGCGCTGATTGGAAACCTGTTGGGCTACGCGCCGTTCGCGCTGCGGCTTTTGCCTGCCGTGTGCGGTGGGTTGGTGGCCTTGGTAACAGGCCTTATTGCTCGGCAATTGGGTGGCGGGCGATTTGCGCAGGTGCTGGCCGTGACGGCGTACATCATGGGTGGGGTCTATCTCGCCCTCGCCAATTATTACTCGATGAACTGCTTTGATCACCTGTTTTGGGCCTTGGGCATTTATCTTCTGGTGCGCATCCTGAAGGGCAGCGACACCCGGCTGTGGATGCTGTTCGGCCTGGTGGCGGGCCTGGGCCTGGAAAACAAGTACTCGATGGGATTCCTCGGACTGGGGCTGATCGCCGGCTTGGCGCTTACGCCGGCACGAAGGCATTTTCTCGACAAGTGGCTGTGGATGGGTGGCGCGCTTGCGGCCTTGATTTTCCTGCCCCATGTTCTTTGGGAAGTGCACAACCACTTCCCCACGGCGGAGTTCATTCATAACGTGACCGTCAAGAAGAACCTTCCCATGACACCTTGGGCTTTCCTCCGGGAATGTGTGCTGCTCGTTCATCCCTTCACGTTGCCCATCTGGCTGGCGGGGCTCCTTTACCTGTTCTTCTCCCTCCGGGGGCGCAAGTTCCAGGTCCTCAGCTGGATCTATGTTGCGGTGCTGGGGATTCTGCTCAGCACCCACTCCAAGCCTTACTATTCTGCGCCTGCCTTCCTCGTTCTGTTGCCCGCCGGCGCCGTGGCCATCGAAGCCTTTGTCGCCCGCCACGCCTGGAACTGGCTAAAACCAACTTGCCTGGCGGTGCTGGTTCTGGGAGGCGCTCTCGCGGCGCCGCTGGCTCTTCCAGTCCTGCCGGTCGAGACGTTTATCCGGTATCAAGCCTGGCTCGGCATCGAGCCGAGGTCGGAAGAGCGAGGTAACAAGCTCGACAGGCTCTCGCAGATGTATGCCGACATGTTTGGCTGGCCGGAAATGGCAGCGCAGATGGCCCAGATTTACAATCACCTCTCACCCGACGATAAAACGGACTGCGTAATCGCGGCCAGCAACTATGGGGAAGCGGGCGCCATCGACTTCTTCGGGAAGCAATACGGCCTGCCCAACGCCATCAGCACTCACAACAATTATTGGTTTTGGGGACCCGGTGACAAGCCCGGAAAAGTTCTGTTGGTGATCGGTGGATCGAAGGAAGACTATGAAGGCCTGTACGAAGATGTCCGGCAGGTCGCGGCATTCGCGAACCCCTACGCTTTGGAATCGGGAAGCCCCATTTTCCTCTGCCGCAAACCCAAGGGCACGCTTCAGGCGTTTTGGCCCCACCATCATTATTTCATCTGACCGGCGGGCAAGGCGGGCAAAGAGGCGCTCCCGTCAAATTCTGCTTTTCACCACAATCCCCCGGCAACGGTTGCCGCCGGAAGGAAACTCCGGTAGACTTTGGCATTAATATCTGCTGCAAGGAGTTGAGGAGTGGCTCTACGCAATCGTGTTGCCCTGGTAACTGGCGCCTCGCGCGGAATCGGCAAGGAAATCGCTCTGGCATTGGGGCGCGCCGGCCTGCGCGTGGGGGTGGCCTTTCGCACGAATAAGTTGGGCGCTCAAAAGGTTTTGTCGGATTTGAAGGCGACGGGCGCGGAAGGCCTGGCTCTGGCCACGGATGTTACCGACCCCGCGCGAGTCAAAGAACTGATTGAGGCGGTGGTCAAACATTTTGGCAGGCTGGACGTCCTGGTAAACAATGTTGGCGACTTTGAGTGGAAGCCGGTGGCCGAATCCACCGTGGAAGCCTGGAGCTCCATCATCGAGTCCAACCTCTACAGCGTTTTCTACACCACGAAGTTTGCATTACCCACCATGCGCCGGCAGCGTTGGGGGCGCATTATCAACCTGGGCGCGGTGGGCGCGGAACGGGCGTTTGGGCAGGCGAAAATCTCCGCCTATTCCGCCGCCAAAGCTGGCCTCGTGGCCTTCACGCGCTCGGTGGCGCTGGAGGAAGCGCGCAACGGGATTACCGCCAATGTGGTGAACCCGCCCGTGATCGACGAGAAAGAATTGTCCCTGGAGGAAGCACAGCGCCTTACTGACGCGCGCTTCCCCGTGGGTCGGCCTGCCACTGGCCGCGATGTCAGCGAAGCGGTGAGGTTTTTTGCCTCAGAAGAGGCCGCTTTCATCACCGGTCAGGTTCTCAACGTCTGCGGCGGGTGGATGCTGTAAAGGAGCCGACAGCCAACAGCTAGCCGTAACGGTGAACTGTGAGCTGTTGGCGGTCAGCCATTTTCGATATGAAAATTCTCACTGCCTCTGAAATGCAACGGATTGACCGTCTGACGACGGAGCGATACGGTGTTCCCAGCCTTACCCTGATGGAGAACGCCGGCCGCACCGTGGTGGAATTTCTCGAGACCAGCCTGGGGCCCCTCGCCGACCGCCGCATTGTGATCCTCTGCGGGAAAGGTAACAACGGTGGCGATGGCTTGGTGGTCGCGCGCTTGCTTCGCGAACTCGGACTCAACCCGCGGGTGCTGCTGTTTGCGGATCCCACGGGTTTGCGCGGAGACGCGGCGGTAAATTACGCCCGGCTGCTCTCCTCCGGGCCGCCGGAGGTCATCGCGGACCGGGAGGCATGGCAAGCCATCGCGCCTTCTCTCGCCAATACAACGCTGTTTGTAGATGCTCTATTGGGCACCGGACTCGCTAAACCCCTGGAAGGATTCTTGCTGGAAGTTGTACGTCACATCAATAAGGGATTTCCCCACGCCCGTGTGCTCGCAGTGGATTTGCCCTCGGGAATTTCCGCGGATGCCAGTGAACTTATCGGCGAGCACCTGCACGCGGATTTCAGCGTCACCTTTACAGCGCCCAAAATTGCCCACGTTTTCCTGCCCGCGGGTGAGCATGTAGGGGAATGGGTGGTGAAACAAATTGGGACTCCCGCTGAAGCGCTGGAGACCGACCCTGGTCTCACCCTGAATTACGCATTTCCGCAGGACGTGGCGTGGATTGGCAAGCCGCGGGCCGTGGCTGGCAACAAGGGGAATTACGGACATGTGCTGATCCTGGCAGGTTCGATGGGCAAGACGGGCGCCGCCGCCATGGCCGCGCGCGCCGCATTGCGGGCGGGTGCGGGGCTGGTGACGGTGGCCACCCCCTGGAGCGCACAGCCCATTGTCTCAACCTTGGGTGTGGAATTTATGACGGAGGCGCTGCCCGAAACGGAAGACGGCGCCATTTCCCTTCGCGCCCTGGAGGGCTCGCGTTTGGATAAGCTGATGGCGAAGAAAACCGTTCTGGCAGTGGGGCCGGGCATCGGCTCACACCCCGAGACCGCGGAGTTTGTGCGGGCGATCGTCAATAAATATTCGCTTCCCTTGGTCCTGGATGCGGATGGCTTGAATGCCTATGCGGGCTTCATGGATTTTTTCCGCCAGGATCTCCGGCCTGAGGGGGCAACTGTCTTTACCCCTCACCCCGGTGAAATGGCGCGCCTCGCCGGGAAGACGACGGCGGAAATCCAAGCCCGTCGCGTGGCCGTGGCGCGCGAATTCTCCCAACAATTTGGCGTCACCCTGGTGCTGAAGGGGTTTCAAACCCTGACTGCCTCTCCGGATGGACAAGTGTGGGCGAATCCCACCGGCAACCCCGGAATGGCCACCGGCGGCACTGGCGATGTGCTGACCGGTTTGGTGGCCGGACTTTTGGCACAATACCCTACACATCCAGTGGGCGAAGTTGCCACGGCTGCGGTATACTTGCATGGATTGGCAGGTGACCTTGCCGCCGCAGAACTGGGACAGCCTTCAATGTTGGCAGGGGATCTTCTGGAAAAGATCCCGCATGCCTATAAGGCGATTGCCGATTGCCGATTGCCGATTGTCGATTGATAGTCGCCGATTGCGGATTGAGAAATAGGAAGAGGGGAATCTCTTTTGCATTCAATCGACAATCGTCAATCGACAATCGGCAATCGGCAATGGCTAGCAGAGCGCGTGACGCATTCGCGGGAGGAAACCGTACTCTTTGGGCGAGAAATAGCGGAGTATTTCCGGCCGCCTTGCCTGGTGCTGCTGGAAGGTGATTTGGGCGCGGGCAAAACGACGCTGATCAAGGGCATTGTCGCCGGGCTGGGCGTGGCAAGTGAAGATGAGGTCACCAGCCCTTCCTTCACTTTAGTGCATGAGTACGGCTCTGCCGGCAGTGTCTATCATGCGGACCTCTACCGCATCGAAGGCGCGCGCGACCTTGCCACCCTGGGGCTTGAGGACCTATCAAGTCAGGCGGCGACAGTTCTTATTGAATGGGGAGAGAAGCTTGGAGATAATGTTCCCCTACCTTGCGTCAAAATCCGAATGGAGCATCTGGGGAGTGATGACCGTCGAATCCTTATCGAACGTGTGGAAGCGTAGTTTTTCAGCCCGGGCGTGCGCGCTTCTCGGGCTCCTGGCGGTTGTCTTCGCCGTGGGGTGCGGCAGCGCTCCCAAGACCTACTTCTACACGTTGCAGGTGCCCGCAGCACCCGCGCCCACCGATCCCAGGACGAACTCTGTTTTGGGCGTGGAACACTTCCGGGCGCCGCAAATTCTGCGCGACGATCGCATTGTGTATTATGTCTCCCCCACCCAGATCAACTTTTATCAGTATCATCGCTGGGGATCGGATCCGGCCACGCTGCTCTCTGAGTACGCCGCCCAATGGGTGGATTCCAGTGGGGTCTTTACGCAGGTAAAGATGCTTCCCGTGCGCGAGCCCGTGGACTACACATTGAGGGGGAGCGTCCTCAGCTTTGAGGAAGTCGATTCCGATGGAGGCGCCAAGGTCCGCCTGGCACTGGCGCTCTCGCTGCTGCGAACCAGCGATCATAAGCTCGTATGGTCAGCCCAGCAGCGCCAGGAAACGCCTCTTCCCGAGCGCAGTGTCGAGGGCGTTGCCGGCGCGTTGAATGCTGCTTGCGCCCAGGTCCTGCGTGCCATGGCCCCCGGCCTGATCACGCAGGTTGAACAGGATTATAAAGGCAGTGGCAAGTGATGAGTGACAAGCAGGCAAAAGCAATACCGCTCGGCCTGCGCCGGAGGCTCACTACGTTCCTGAACAGATTCGAGCGATTGCTTGTCACTCATCACTGGTCTTCAAGGCTAGTGCAGGGCAAAACCACTAAGCGGAGAAAATCTGATTATGACGGAAAATGTAAGCCCCACCCCGTGGGGCTTGATCGTGGGTTCGTCGAGCGGTTTTGGCGCTGCCGTTAGCTTGGAATTGGCGCGCTCCGGACTCAACATTCTGGGTGTGCATTTTGATCGCCGTCAGAACATGCCGCAGGTTGAAAAGGTCATCGCGCGTATTCGTGAAACCGGCCGCGACGTCCTCTTCTTCAATATCAATGCTGCTGACCCCGGGAAACGAACAGAGGCCTTGAATCAGATGCAGGAGCATTGGAAGAAGGCCGGCGGCGCGCACTTCGTCAAGGTCTTACTGCATTCGGTGGCGTTTGGTTCGCTGAAACCTTATGTGGGGGAATCCCTTGACGAGGAACTCACGCAACAGCAGATGGACATGACCGTGGATGTCATGGGGAACAACCTGGTCTATTGGGTGCAGGATCTTTTCCGCAGAAAGATGCTCGGCCACGGAAGCCGCATCTATGCCATGACCAGCGCCGGTGGGCATAGTGTGATCCCCAATTATGGCGCGGTTTCAGCCGCCAAGGCGGTCATGGAATCGCACATTCGCCAGCTTGCCTACGAACTTATGCCTTTTGGCATTACGGCCAACGCCATTCAGGCCGGGATTACCGTTACCGCCGCTTCCAGCAGGATTCCAGGAATCGAAAAGCTTGCTGAGTTCGCACGAATGCGCAATCCTGGTGGGCGGCTGACCACTCCCGAAGATGTTGCCCAGGCAATCGCCGCCCTGATGAGCGACAAAACCCATTGGCTGACAGGAAATGTTATCCGTGTGGATGGCGGCGAAGATATCGTGACTTAAGAAGTTAGAAGCTAGGAGTTAGAATTTAGAAGTCAGGGGCCAAAATATGCGTGCATATCTTGTGACTCGCGGCTTCTAAATTCTAACTCCTATCTTCTAACTTCCAGCTTCTAATTCCTGCTTTCTTCTGAGCCGATTTTTCCGGTCCTCGGGGAGCGCCGCGAGGCTGAGGATTTTATTGATTTGCTCCCGCGTCGCGCGCTTGGCTCGATAAAGCTCCACGAATTCGGCGATCGTCACTCTCGCGGGTTCACGAGACGGAAGTCGATAAATTAGATCTCCCGCCTGCATCGCGCCTTCCTGAAGCACCCGAAGATAGAAGCCGGTGCGCCCACTTTCCAGAAAGGGTTTGCCGATACTTGGCGTCTCCAGCGCCAGCGCCAGCTTAAAGCAGGGAAGGCGCGGTTGGGTCACCACGAAGCGGGCCGTTCCGATGGCGAATTCATCCCCGATGGCGACCTCGTTTTCGCCCAGTCCTTCCACGGTCAAATTCTCACCGAACGAACCTGGCCCCAGATCGTCGCGTTGCAACGTTTTCTTCCAGTACAGAATGTTGTCCCATGAATAGAGATAAACCGCCTTGTCCGGGCCACCGTGCACGGACATATCTGCCTGCCCGTCACCCTGAAGGTTCAGCTTGCTGACCGCGATCGGCCCGGAAACCGGGGTTTTGAGGATTCCGGTTTCAACCTGCTTCCCATGCAAGCTCATCACGCGAGGCAAGGCGATATTGATTGATAGGAGCTTCATAAGCTAGTTTACAATCAATAATTCTCACGAACTGTTCTTACTGACAACTGACTACTGACGATTCTTTATAATAATCGACTTTTGACGAACCTACGCGATTCCTATAGAATTAACTCTTGGGTTTCCCCCCCCGGGATGAGGGCTGAGCCGAGAGACTTAAATGCCAATCAAGAAAGTAGTGTTAGCAAAACCGCGTGGATTCTGCGCTGGTGTCGACCGTGCCATCGATGTTGTAAACATGGCGTTGCAGCTCTATGGCTCCCCGGTGTATGTTCGCAAGGAAATTGTCCACAACAAGTACGTCATCCGTTCCCTTGCCGCCAAGGGGGCGGTTTTTATCGACGAACTCTGCGAGGTACCGGATGGTGCGGTGGCAATTTTCAGCGCCCACGGGGTCTCCCCCGAGGTCCGAGCCACTGCCACCGCGAAAAACCTCAGGGTTATTGATGCCACGTGTCCGCTGGTTACCAAGGTTCACATGGAAGCCGTTCGCTATGCCAACGAGAATCGCTCCATCATTCTTGTCGGACATGCCGGCCACGACGAAGTAATCGGCACGATGGGGGAAGTCCCGGGCCGGATTCAATTGGTCGGCAGCATCGGCGAGGCGGAAAGAGTACAGGTCCCGGACCCTGACCGCGTTGCGGTGACCACCCAAACCACCTTGGGCGTTGACGATGCCAACGTCATTATTGAGGTTCTTCGCCGCCGGTTCCCGAACTTGATTACCCCCACGAGTGACGACATCTGTTACGCCACCCAAAACCGGCAGACAGCGGTTAAGCTCTTGGCCGAGGATGTCGATCTCGTTCTGGTTCTGGGCTCGGGTAACAGTTCCAATTCCCGCCGCCTGCGTGAAGTCGCTGAGGGCGCCGGGGCAAAGGCTTTCCTGATCGATGATGCCACGGAAATTGAGCCTGCTTGGCTGGAGGGCGTTGAATGCGTGGCCATCACGGCGGGCGCATCCGCGCCGGAATATCTTGTTCAACAAGTCTTGGACTATTTCCGGGCATTGGGGGCCGAGCAGGTGGAAGAGGTCATGGCCATTGACGAGAAGGTGACCTTCCTCCTACCCCCGGAACTCTCCCGCGAGATGACTGCGCGCGGATTGGTCCAGATAGGTTGAACAGGAAGCCCCTGCCTTTCTTACAGGGTTCCGTCAAAGTCGATTGGGTTGAAAGGGACCCCTCACCCCCACGTTCTGCTTGTCGTGGGGGTGAGGGNNTCGTAGCTCTGTACGTATGCGGCACGCTGGACTTTGACGGGGCACTGCCTTTCTTAGCGCCCACCAATTCCGCCCCGATGGCCCCGATGACGCTGACTACTTGATTTTCACCATCACCACGCCATGCCTCGGAACAGTGGCGCTGAAGCTTTGCTTGAACGTGCCCAGGTCTTTTGCGGCCCAAAGGTCGCGCACGGCGGCGCTCTTTTTCACGCCCACATCCTTGAAGTTCACGGTGACGGGATTGGGGCCTTCCCCGCGGTTAAAGAGGCCGACGGCTTTGCTTCCATCAGCGAGGTTTTTTACCCAAACTTCCAGCGGGCCTTCCTCTGAAACCCGGTGGCCCTGAATGCCGGCGGCGTCCTGATCCACCGCAAT
>PLWR01000093.1:13113-13292 GCA_003165615.1 Acidobacteriota bacterium
GTTCCAGTGGCCGGGCCCGGCAAAGGGTTCCAGCCCGTTTTGCTGGAAGCCAATCAGGGATACCCGGTCGTAGTTGTAATCAAGGTCGCCTGCGGTGCGCCACATGCTTGCACCCACGGCGGGGCCCCAGGTCCAAACCTTTTCCAGGCCATATTGGCACAGGCTGTAGACGATGGGCC
>PLWR01000155.1 GCA_003165615.1 Acidobacteriota bacterium
CTGGGCCTTTCCGCCCGCGCCCATGATCGCATTCTGAAGGTCGCGCGCACCATCGCGGACCTGGAGGGCGCGGAAGACATTCTCAATGCGCACGTTTCCGAAGCCATCCAGTACCGTTCGCTCGACCGCAGCTATTGGACGTAACCGGTGCGCGGCTTTCCCTTGCCCATTGGAAACGTGCCGCGGACCTTCAGAACAGGTCTGCCACACTTGGTGAAGGGTACTTCGCCAGATGGGGAACGAAAACGCCCATAACGGAGACTGGCCGATCTTCCCGCTGCCTAAGTTCAAACTTTACCACCACAAATTGACCCCCCGGGAAATCAACTGCACTTCGTGGAATGCTGTTGAGATAAGGGGCGCAGGGAACGAATCGAGCGGCTGGTCTGTTGGTTCCGTTGCTCAACTTCCGGGCTAACCACAGAATTAGATGAAGCCAATGCGCCCTGGTAAAGATTGCCGGGTCGGTGCCGATAGGTTTGTCGGAGGGCATACCTATGAAGGCACTGCATGCGCCCATGCAGTGGGTGATCCTATTGGTGTGGATGGTAACATTTACGCTGCCAATATCAGCACGCGGACGATCACCCCATGCATTGCTTCCAGATGGCGTTTGCGGCAACAGTCAGACCATGCTGGAAGCCTCCCAGGCGGGCAACATCATGGTTCGTCAAGCTCTTGCCACCAGCATGCCCTGGGGTGATAAATCCCTGAATGAGTACGTTAGCCGGTTAGGACAGAACCTGGCGCGCCGCAGTGGAAGCGAACAGGATTTTTCCTTTTACGTTGTCTATGACCCCCATGTTAACGCCCAGTCGTTTCCGGGCGGATACATTGTGCTCAATTCCGGGGTGATCAGCCTGGCGGAAAGTGAGGCCGAACTGGCGTCTGTTTTGTCCCACGAAATCGCCCATGAAAACTCCTGCGATTGGCGAACGGCGCCTCGGAAGGGCAATCTCATTGAGTTGATCTTCCTGGTTCCCACGGTGGTTTTTGGCGGGCCGGCGGGAATCGCCATCGCTGTGGGAAGCGGCTGGGTGGCGACATTGGCGCGCGCCCGTTCCAGCCGGTCAAATGAGGAGCGGGCTGACCGCCTGGCGGCTCAGTACCTGGTTCGCGCCGGCTACGACCCAAGCGCCGCGGTGCAATTCTTCCAGCGCCTCCAGGTGGAAATGGAACACGCCGGGGGGGACCCGGGTGGCTTGCTGGTTACCCACCCACGCTCCATCGATCGGCAAAAAAACCTGGAGGAAGTCATTCCCAAACTCCCCCCGCCGGAATTTGCGGTACACGACGAAGCGGAATTCCTGCAAATGCGGCGGGCCGTCCGCGAGTACGACGAAATGTATTCGCGCCTTGTGGGCGTGCACGTGCCCGGACAGGACGCATCTCCCCCCGAACTTTCCCGCCGGCCGGCACCGCTGGCGCTGCATTAGACGCCGGCATCGCCAGCAAAAAATTAGTGCGTTGAGAGCTTCGCCGACAGGTCTTGAAAGAGGCTTTGAAGTACAATCGAGTCGTAACCCCGGAAGTCCTTTAGAATCCTTCCCCTCTTAGCCTCGACGATTGCCCCGGCAGCTTGCACGCGGACTTTGTCGACTCCTCGCGGAGCGCCGGTTGGAGAGTTTGGATCCGCTGGGAGGAAGACAAATTTGATGCTGATTTGAACGGTGTAAGCCCAGTTGCCTCCCAAAGTCACCACACCCGCGTTCCATGTCGTGCGGACGTAGCCGGAATCCTTGTCCATCGTCGCGATGTCGAAATTGTTTTCCAGAATCGTGGAGACAGCGGTTTGCCAGCATTTGTCATACTGGTTTCGAAGATCGTCCCGAACAGGAATTTCCCTCCATACGGGGTCACCCGTCACAAATCTTGCCTTCAAGGGTCCAGGAATGTCAGAAGCGAAGAGGCTGGACACCGCCATCACCAACAACATGCAGCCGAGAATAGACAGTTTACGAACATCCATAAACACCTCCCATGGATCACCTCTTTCTATAGCAAACTCATCCGGCGCAGGGATCCGCTATGATTGGTGAACTCTTCGGCTAGGCCTCGGGGCAAATCTTTGGCGTCGACCGAGCCGTTATCCGCGAGAAACATCGATTGCCTAATTAACCGAGTTATAATCAGTCTGCCAACCCCCAAAGTCAAGACCCTTTTTGGGCATCAATGAGCAAGTTTAGCGCGTCCTGATCTGTAGGCCCGTGCCACTCCCACCGCAAGGACCCTCAAATTATCCCTGTATGGCGCCAGCCACTTGGAGTTTTGGCGTGCCTCGCCTACAATGGTTAGCTTCCGGGTATTCGCATGTTCGCCTTATTAAAAGCCTCTTTGATTACCGGTCTGGTGGCGCTGAACGCCTTCTTCGTCGCTACGGAATACGCCCTGCTCAGTGTACGGCGCACCCGCCTGGAGCAGCTTTCCAATGAAGGCAACTCCCAGGCGAAATTGGTGCTCACCTTGCTTTCCGATATGGTGGCGCTGTTTTCCGGGACGCAACTGGGCATCACCGTCATCAGTCTGCTGATGGGCTGGATGGGCGAAGCCATCATGGCCGATGCCATCAACCACTCGCTGGAAGGGTATCTCGGCCACTTTGCGCGCGCTGCCGTGGCTCACTCCATCTCTGTGGGCCTCGCCTTTCTCCTCATCACCATGTTGCTGATGGTATTGGGCGAGCTTGTCCCCAAAGCCCTGGCCTACGACAACGCGGAAAGTTTTGCGCTGGGCGTGGCGCGGCCCATGTTTCTTTTCCTCCACCTGAGCCGTTACCCCGTCCGGCTGCTCGACACGCTGGCCAACGGGGTGCTTCGATCACTGCATCGCACTCCGGGGCGAAGTCATGGCCAGGCGCATACCGCCGAAGAAGTAAAGCTGATTGTGTCGGGGATTCGCAAACGCGGTCTGCTGGATGAAGAGCAGGAGGAAATGATTCACAGCGTTTTCGATCTGGACCGCGTCCGGGTGCGCGAAATCATGGTGGCTTGGAACCGCATCACCTGCCTGCCGGTGGCGACGGATCTCCCGGCGCTGCTGGAACGAGTGGTAAAGGACCAGCACTCCCGCATCCCCGTATATGACGGCCCGCCTGACCAGATCGTTGGCGTCCTCTACACCAAGGATCTGCTGGGCGTGATGGCGGAAAGGGCGCGCGCCGCAATCCCGGGGGACGCCGGCTTCGACCTGCGCACCATCCTTCACCAACCGATGATAGTTCCCGAGGGGATGTCCTTAACCCAGATGCTGAAGGAGGCGCGCCGGCGGCATTCACAGATGGCGCTGGTGGTGGATGAGTTCGGGACCTTTGTGGGCCTGGTGACCATTGAAGACGTGCTGGAACAAATCGTGGGCGAAATTCAGGACGAGTACGACCGCGAAGAATCCGCCGTTCGCAAGGTGGGGGAAAACGTCCTGGTGGTGGACGCCTCCATGAGCCTGCGCGATCTGGCCAGTGATCGCGACATTGTCTTGCCCCGAGGTGAGGGGTACGAAACGCTGGCGGGATTTGTGCTGGCGCGGCTGGGATTCATTCCCCATGGCGGGGAGAGCTTCATTTTTGAATTCCGCCGCTACACCGTTCTGGAAGTGGAAGGCCGCCGAGTGTCCAGGATTCGCATTGAAACCCTGCCACAAGCCCAGCCTGCGGTGGCACCTTCCCCCGAGACTGCCAGGGAAAAGTGAATTGAACTTCCCCGCCTTGTTCCCCGAAGGGGGGACAATATCATTAGCCGTAGGTCGATTTGAATTAAGTTCCCTCTCCCCCAAGGGGGGCGAGGGCAGTAATTTCAAAATAACACCACCCATTCCGCGCAGCAGGCGGCAGAGCCGCGGGTCACCACACGGGCAATTGAGCACCATTAGGAGGAAGGGCCATCAGACGGATTCGGGAACCGCGGGGGAAGGGGTTCCCAGCATCACACCGACTTCTATGCCCCGGTTTGCATTCAGGATTTTCGCCGCCGAACCCCGGTTGGTGCAGATTTCGAGATAGCCGGAACTGCCCACGATCGCAAACAGCTCTGACGGCTTGCCCATCGAATACGACAGGTTCAGGCGGGTAATTTCCTGCTGATTGATGATGATCTTGAAGGGCGGCGGATTCTCCGCGAACAGTTGGGGAATGTCTTCCGGCCGCAGATTGGTGAGGATGTTCCCGAACTTGTCGATCTTCAGGACAACGCCTTTAATCAGGCTGTCACCCACCCATTTGGGCTTGGGTGAGGAGAACTTGGTGAAATCGGTGATGGGGTCGCCGAACTTGTCGGCCTCCACCCATTTGCTCAGCCAGCCCACGACGGGAGCAAAGATATCACGTCCCTGAAACGTGGCACTAACCGGATTGAGGAAGTAATGGTCGGAGGTGATGTGGCGGACCTCCACATTCTCCTCGCGCTCATAGATCAACGACAGCACGCCGTTATCGGGAGCAACGAACTTGTAAGCCATGCTGCGTGCCAGCAGGGGGCGGCGCGTGGTTCCCACTCCCGGGTCAACGACCACCAGGTGGATGGTGTCGGAAGGAAAAAAACGATAGCTTTGGACCAGCGTGAAAGCGGCGTCGAAAATATCATAAGAGGCCACTTTGTGGGTGATGTCCACAATTTCGACGTCGGGGTTAATGTTGTAGATGACGCCCTTCATCGTGCCCACGAAGTGGTCGGTGGTATCAAAGTCCGTGATCAAGGTAATGATGGGCTTGCGAGCCAAAGTCTTCTCCTCTTCTTTGCCCGCGCGCTTGCAGGCTTAAAGCAAAGGTTGCGAACCTCGCCGAGCGTTGTCAAGGACACGCGCCAGTCGGTAGTGGTGCAGTTTGAAATCGTTTCCAAGTTTGAATCTAACTTATGGAGTGACTGCCCCTTTATTCTGTCTGTTGTCTCCGATGACCATGCGTTGGCTTATCGGTTCGTTCCTTCCACCAGCGCGATTTCCTCCGCCGTCAATCCGTACAGGTCATACACCAGCCGGTCAATCTCCGCGTCCGTTGCGTCAATCTGGCGCTGGATAATGTCCTTCTGCGCGGCTGACTTCGCGGCGGCAAGTTGCTTGTGTAATCCGAGCATTTTGGCAACTTGTGCCATTAGACCATCATAGGCGGTCTTGTCGCCCTCCAGGGAAAAATTGATTTTCCTGATCGGAAGTTTGCGCAAATCCGACACGAGTACTTTCGGGAAAAGTTGTTTTGTCGCTTTAGGATTACGGCGATGGTGAAACCAACTCATCAATCGAGAGTTGATCAAACCCAACAGGTAGAGTGGGTCCACGGACTGTCCATCGAGCTTTATTGGAATGACATCGCGGCTGTAATATAAGTCGTCCTCGAAATACGCTGCGATTATCCTCCGTAGGGAACCACCTGTTATCTCCTGAACAAGAATTCGCTTCCCCTTGAAGTTCTTGGGATCACGTGCCGCAGCAAGCCAAGGACCATACTTGATCCACCTATGGCCGGTTACGGTGACTGCATACCTCAGCAGGTCCCGTCCTACGATTTCGGGCTCCCAAGCTTGCCCTAGCTTTGTCTCAGAATGGTATGGTTTGTTATCTACTGTTTCTTTTGTCTGCGCTCCGCCTCCAGGCTTTTCGCCCTTCCCCACCTCATAGGGATTGTAGCCTGAACACGGCCGTGCGACATCCTGAAGCGGCTGCGAGCACGAAAGCATCTTATTGATAATTTGGCTCTCTGATTTCTGTTCGAAAATACCGATGTAGTAGTCTGCTTCAATAAAACGCTTCTGGGCATATTTCCTTGTCTGAGCAGGAGGTTCCGAAAAACCTAGCTTCTGGTGGATCTCGACGGTGGTTTCTTTCACGGGAACGGCGCCAATAATCGAAACCAGGGTATTAACCTGAGCGCCTTTGAAAACAAGCTCCGGAAGCCAGGCGATTCTCAGTAATGAGTAGGCATCGAGAATGAGTTTCCGAAGTGACCTTGCCGATGGTATCGTGAGCCAGGTTACAGGAACGATGAAGCCGTGCAGCCCGCGCTTGCGCAAGAGGTCTAACGACCTTTCGTAGAAAAGAAAGTAGTGCTCGAAGCTGCCCACCGATGCACGATAATGGCTGCGGAAGTATGGCTTCACCGCTTCATCATGAATCTGATGGAATCCATACGGCGGATTGCCGATGATGCAGTCGAATCCCCCGGCCTTCATCGCATCGGGGAAGCCGTGCTTCCAGTCGAACGCGTTGATGGGCTTCATTACGTCGGGGTCGGCATTCAGCAAGTAGTCCGGGCCGATCAGGGAGTTGCCGCACTGAATGTTGTCGGCCAGATTGGGTAGGGCGCGGTCCAAGTAGAAAAGCTTGCGTTGCATAAAAAGCGTGGCGTCGTTTTCGCCTTCCAGCACTTTCAGCAGCAGAGAGAGCTTGGTCACTTCCACGGCTTGGCGGTCAATGTCCACGCCGAAGATATGCGTGGTGAGGATTCGTTTCTTTTCCTCGATAGTCAGCCGCCATTGACCGTTGCGGGGATCCTTGTAAACGGCCTTCTTGAAGTTTTCCGGCTTGTCTTCAATGTACCAATTCAAGCAGTAGTCGAGAAGGCACCGGTACGCGCCCAACAGAAACGAGCCGCTTCCGCAAGCCATGTCTAGGACGCGGAAGGTCGGCTTCTTTTTGTCGCCCGCCAGTTGGCCGGGGCTTCGCCCTTCAATCTGCTGCGCGACAGTGTGCTTGACGATGTACTCAACGATGTAGGCCGGGGTGTAATAGACGCCCCCGGCCTTGCGCACTTCAGGCTTTCCCTCGATCTTGGCTTGGTGACCTGCCGTCAGCCGAATCACCTTGCCCAAGAACCGCTCATAGACGGTTCCAAGGATTTCTACGGGCAGAACGCCGAAGTGATAGGGCGAGCCGTGCTCGAAGTACAGGCTTTCGAGGATCGGCTTGAAAACTCTGTCGTCCACCGCCAGCTTCGTCGTGATACGGTCGGGGTCTTCGGATACGCCGCTTTCCTTCTGGAAATGAAACAGCCCGGAGTTGTACTTCTCATCGGCGCGGCGGCACAGGTCGCGCATGAAGCGGAGGTAAATGTCGGGCCGTTCGCACAGCTTCAGAAGTTGCGCGTAAGGCTCCAGCCCCCGGTCTTCCGCCATGCGCAGGAACACCACGCGGTCAATCGTCAGTTGAACGGCGTTGTTCAGGTCATCCGGGTCATCCGACGAGGAAAGATCCTTGTTCCGAAGGGCGATGTTCCCGGCCAGCGCGAGCCGCCAGCCCTCCATATCCTTCAAAAACTCCGCGTCTACTTCGGAGGTGCCGCGCTTCCGCTTGGACGCGGCGTACTGGTCAAACGCCCCGGACCAGACGGCTTCGCGGGAAAACACGTCCCACAACTCGCGCCAACGGTCGGGGTATTCATCGAAGCGAAAATACTGGATTCGGGCATGGCTCGCCCTTTCGCTCGGGTACGGTCGCAGGGTGCAATCGTAAACTCCGAGTTCCTCAAAGTTGGTGAGAATGGACAACGCAAGTTTGCCGCTAAATCCGTACCGGCGAAGCTGGAAGGCCGGACCAGAGTCTGCGCTGATGTTGACGCCGCACTTCTTGGCTTCGGCATAAAACTTTCGCAGGGTGCCGACGCGGAAGGTGTAATCCGGGGCTTTCTGGTGGCCTTCCACGTCCAGGCTGTCTTCGGGGATGACTTCCCGGTATTGGGGCGCAGTCATTGCCTTGTTGCGGACGTCCCAGCCGAGGGCTTCAAACAGGGGATCGATCAGCGATTGGCGGATGTGGGCTTCGTTGACGCCGGGGGCAAGAAACGCCTGGCGGTTAGTAGAGAAGTACTGGCACAGCGCCGCAACCTCTTCTTTGCCTTGCTCAATTGTCTTGCTCATGCTTACTTGCCTCATCTCGTTTGCGCCGCGGACAAGTCGGAAAGCTTTCCGCAGTGTTGCATAGGCAGAAGTTATTCTCAAGAGGCGAAAAATTCGATGGCGAAAACCTCAAACTGTACCACTACTCTAAAATCTCTTCCCGCCCTGTGCCCTTCACATCACCCGCCGGATGCGCACGAGGCGAGTGAAGTCGCAGTTGGAGTCCAACTCCCCAGCGCGCAGCCAGGCGCGAACGGCGTTATCGATCTCCCCCAGTTCGATGAAGCTAAAACCCAGGGCCTGATGGACAAAGGCATCGCCCCCGCGGTAAGTCAGTGCATCTTCATAAGCCGCCTGGGCGCCGACCCAGTTCTTGAAGCGAATGCACTGAAATCCGCGCTCACAGGCGGCGGCCCAGGGCTGAAGCTCGGGCGTGATCTCCATGGGGAGCGGCCATTCCTGCTGCAAATCCAGCAAGCGGCGTGCCGCGTCCGGCAAGTTGTCGCGCGCCGGTGAATTCTCAAAAATGGCAACGGATTGAACCAGCTCGCGAAGGGAGCGGTTCAAGTCATCCCGTGAGGGGTTCGAGGAGAAAAGCAGACTCAAGCCGGTGCGGTAATGCTCCCGGCTCTCGATCAGCGATTCCACCTTCATCAGGAATTCTTCCGCCTTGGCGTGGTGTGAGTCAAGCTCCAGGGCCCGGCGGTAGCAATCCGCCGCCCGGTCCAATTGGCCCAGACTCCCGCAAGCGTTGCCGAGAAGATAATGTGCCTGGGCGTCCAACGGCGCGGCTTGCACGGCGCGGGAAAGGGCTTCCATGGCGTCGGAGGGCCTCTGGGTTTCAAGATAGCACGCGCCGAGCTGGCTCCAGGCATGGGCATTCGCCGAGTCTTCCACCACCAACTCCTCCAGCAGGTTGATGGCAGCGGGGAAATCCGCATGGCCCAGGGCTTCGAGGGCACGCGCAAGCCGGTCTTGGGATTCAAGATTTGTCACCGCGTTTCCCATCTCCTCATCGGCTTACGGAGAACGAAATTCGAAACTGGAAATCGGAAATTGGAAATTCGAAACTCGCAATTCGGCGCGATTTTCGAGTTTCGCCCATTTTCTCGCGCTTTCCCGGAGCACGGCCCACAAAACCCGAACTCCGCAATTACGGGCGATTTTCGAGTTTCCGATTTCCAGTTTCCGATTTCCCGTTTCCCATTTCCAGTTTCGCTTTTCGTCCTTTCTCCCGCTGGGTCATTGGTTGAAAATAGCGCGGAACTGCTCCAGGTTGAGCGGCGGCGTTTGCGCCGTGCGGAGATTCTCGCGGAGGTGCTCCCGCCGGCTCATTCCCACCAGCGCGCTGGCGATGCCGGGCGTGGAGCGCACAAACTGGATGGCCCTTTGGGCATCCTTTTCGAGTCCCGGGAACCAGCGGTGAGTTTCGGCGGGCAGGTCATCCGTCAATTTCTGCTGCAGCAGGCTGGCACTGGCGAAAACCAGCATGCCGTGGGCGCGCGCCACCTGCAAAACCGGGACGCCCTTGCCGTCAACGCGTTGCGTCCGGGCTGACAGGGCTTCCGGCATAGCGAGATTGTAGGGCAACTGGATAGCGCGGAAATGATGGTCTTTACCACCTACCTCCTCCGCCAGACGCAGTAGTTCCGGAAGCGAAAGCGCCTCACGCGATTCCTGCCCGACGCGAAAGGCATTCCAGGTTGCCGTGCCGTAAATGCGAATCTTGCCTTCGGCCACGGCTTTCTCCAGAGCGGCAAAGGCCGCGCGGATCCGCCGGTCAAATTCCTCTCGCGCCACAGTGGAGGCTTGCGTTTCGGGGTTATGCAAATAATAAATATCCAGTGTCTGGAGGCCGAGATTCTCCCGGCTTACATCAATCTGGTTCTCCAGATATTTCGGCGACATCACGTGGCAGCCGGCCACTACATCCTCCGGACGCAGGAAGCCAGGATCGATGAAGGTCCTCTGGAAGTAATCAGAGGGATCGTCGGGCTCGCTGCCATCAAAATTCAGGAAGCCGCCCTTGGTGGCAATCATCACCTCGTCGCGCTGGACCTTGCCGCCGGAAATTACCGCCGCGAGCGCCTGGCCGATGGCGCGCTCGCTGCGCTGGTGGCGGTAATTCACCGCCGTATCAAAGACGTTGATCCCGCTTTCCAGCGCTTCCGCCACGGTCTCGCGATAGAGGGCATCATAGGCGGCGGTGGGATCGCCCAGATAAGTCCCGATCCCTATGGAGGAAAGCCAAAGGCCCTGGATTTCACGGAAATGGCCGGGGAACCTGACCTCGAAACGGCGGCGAAAGCGGTCCGTCCCCCCGGACGTGGCGTAGCCTGGCATTAGCATGTGTTGGGATCCCTCGAAACCCAGCACCACTTTAGCACGAAAATCGAAACTCGAAATTCGAAACTGGAAATTCGAAACTGGAAACTGGAAACTGGAAACTGAAAATTCGAAACTGGAAACTCGCAATTCCAAACTCGCCCCGATTTTGAATTTTGGATCCCGACATTCGAGTTTCGAATTTCCAGTTTCTAATTTCGAGTTTCCAATTTCCGCCTTGTCAGTCCATCTCCGCTTTGACCAGGAAGATGGGAATATGGCTCTCGTGCCGAACCTTGGTGATAGTGGTGCCATGGATGACGTCGGAAATCAATCGGTGACCATGAGTGGTCATGGCAATCAGGTCACAATGCTCGGCCTCCGCAACTTTCAGGATAACGCGAGAGGGTTCACCGCTGGCATGGCGCAACGTGACCCGGAAGTTCTCGCCGCTGAGTTCCGCGCTGAGCTTCTCCAAATACTCCCGGTCTTCTCTTATTTCCTTGGAATCGGAGAGATTCAGGTTTTCCTGCCATTGCGCCGCCCACCCGGTGGAAACGTGCAGCAGGACAATCTCGGCGCCGGTGAGGTGCGCCAGTTCCTTGACGCGCGGCAAGAGGAATGAGTCAGCCTTACCGTGGTCAAGGGCAACGAGAATCTTCTTGAACATGGGAACCTCGCAGAATCGGGTGATCGGGAGATCGGGTGATCGGGTGAACAAGAAGCAACCGTTCGTGCAATCGTCTTTTTGCTCACCGGATCAGCGGATCACCTGATCTCCCGATCATTTCATCCAGTCTCGAACCGTAACCACCAAAAGATACGCATTCAGGACCGCGATGACCGCCGCCGTGATCCACGCCAGGACCTTCAGCCATCGCGGGTTGACGAATTCGCCCATCTTGCTCCGGTCACTCGTAAAAATCACCAGGGGCACGACGGCGAATGAAAGTTGCAGGCTCAGGATAACCTGGCTGAAGATCAGAAGCTTGGCCGTTCCCGCCTGGCCGAAGAAAATCACCGCAATGATTGCCGGGATGATGGCCAGTAGGCGCGTAATCAACCGGCGCAGCCAGGGAACCAGCCGCAGGTTGAGGAATCCCTCCATAACGATCTGGCCTGCCAGGGTTCCGGTTAAGGTGGAGTTCTGCCCGGAGCAGAGCAAGGCCACGGCAAACAGGATGGCGGCCCAATGCGTTCCCAGCAGGGGCGTCATGGTGTGATAGGCCTCTTGAATCTCCGCCACCTGCGTGTAACCGGCGCGGAAGAATGTTCCCGCCGCCATAATCAGAATCGCGGCATTAATCAGAAAGGCAAAGTTTAAGGCCAGGAAGGAGTCCAGGAAATTGTAACGCATGGCCGTCTTGATGCCTGCCGGCGTGCGGTCAATGGCGCGCGTCTGCACCAGGGAGGAATGCAGATAAAGATTGTGCGGCATCACGGTGGCCCCCAGGATGCCGATGGCGATGTANNGTGGCGCCCAGGATGCCGATGGCGATGTAGAGCATCTCCGGGTTGGTGAGAATCTGCGGCGTGGGGACAAATCCCTTGGCGATGGCCACCATGTCGGGGCGCACCAGGAGAAGTTCAATCAGGTAGCACCCGCCGATGACCCCGATCAGCGTGACCACCACCGCTTCCAGATAGCGGAATCCCTTGTTTTGGAGGTAAAGGATAGCCAGCACGTCGAACGCTGTCAGGCAGACTCCCACCAGCAGGGGAATGTGAAACAGCAGGTTGAGGGCGATGGCGGAGCCGATGACTTCCGCCAGGTCGCACGCGGCGATGGCGATTTCGCAGAGCACCCAGAGGATAAGGCTGGTTCGCCGGGAATAGTGGGCCTTGCACGCCTGCGCCAGGTCCATCTGCGTGGCAATCCCCAAGCGCGCCGCCAACGCCTGGACAAGTATCGCGATCAGGTTGGAAATCATCAGGACGGAGATGAGTTGATAGGCGAAACGCGATCCCCCGGCGATGTCTGTGGCCCAATTGCCGGGATCCATGTATCCGACGGCGACCAGAAAACCCGGCCCGGAGAAAGCCAGGAGCTTTCGCCAAAAGCCCGCGCCGGGAGGGACAACCACACTTCGGTGAACTTCCGGCAACGAGGGCGTTGCCGCGGCGGAGGTTTCACGAACTGCGGGAGCGGGGTCCATGAAACGAACAGTCTAAAGGGTAAAGTTTAAAGGGTAAAGGATAAAGGATTCATGGCGGAGAACAGGAAAAGCAAGGCAAAAGGCAAAGTGCAAAAGGCAAAATGCAGGTCCGCACTACACGGGCTTTTCCCCTACTCCCCACCCTCTTCAAGGACCAAGGGGCGAACCCGATCCTGGAAATATGACAGGGCTGAGCGTAGCGCCTCGCGGTCTTGGCAGTATTTCTGAAGGTGGTCTAGGAACGAAATTGCTGATTGCTTCTCATACAAAAAGGTCTTCCTTCTCTGCGGAGTGATAACCGTCGCTGCCACAAAAGAAAACATCGGATCGTCCATATCTTTTGGTTGGGCAATGACCTTGCCTGACTCCGTCTCCGCAATCAGCTTCTCAAGCAGGGAATCAGGGACTACATGTACGGATGCGAAATCCGCTTCGACGATATTCAGGCCAGTATAGCGGTACCGCTCAGCTTTCGTTTTAGAGTCACTAATGATGACCGGACCGATTGGTTTATCCAAGGCTCCTCTGTATTGGAGCACAAGAATGGAGTAATTCCCACGCTCCTCCGATCCAGATGGATAAGCCATTGCTAACGTAAAAAGAGAAACGGATATGATCAAACTGATCGTCATAGGTTTCATTTGATTCCCCTGAAAGGTTCACAATGCACACCCTTTGAATCCCGAGCGGAAGCATACGAAAAATTCCTGAGCTCATTAAATGACCCATGGGGTTGAATCCGACACTCCCCCACATCGTTATCGGCTGAAGCGACCCGCGGCAGGAGGGGCACGCGATCGCACGTACCACAGGCACTCCTGCCTGTGATCAGCGCCGCCAGTGGCGGCGCGGCGCTTCACACAGCCAGGAGTGGCTGTGCTACAAGGAACGTGCCACGGCCATCCTGGCCATGCCCCTGCACGGGCAGGATGCCCGTGGCACGAGGCGGGGCGGTTCGCGAACCGCCCCTACGTCAGGTCCCGCCACACTGGCCGCCGCAAATACGGCGCGGGTGGCGCAAGCATCATTACCCATACATACACCACCCGCGCGGAACTTCCATCACCAGGTTTCAATCATCAATCACAAATCGCAAATCTCAAAATACAAATCATCAATCACAAATGCCCCGAGGGCCCGATGAATCGATGGTCCGACTCCTTAGAACGGCCACTTCCAATTGCGAATCTCCGGCATGTCATCGCCGACTCGCTGGATGTACTGTTTGTGTTCGATCAGTTTGACGTGCAGGCGCTGTTTGGCGAGCGCCGCCACGTTGCGCAAGCGCGGCACGCGGTCGTACACGTCCATGGCCAGGTGAAAGCGGTCGATCTCATTCATCACGGTCATGTCAAACGCTGTGGTGGTAGTGCCTTCTTCCTTGTATCCGCGCACGTGCAGGTTGGCGTGATTCGAGCGTCGATAGGTCAGCCGGTGGATCAACCACGGGTATCCGTGGAAGGCAAAGACAATGGGCTTCTCGGTGGTAAAAAGCAAATCGAAGTTGCGATCGGAGAGCCCATGCGGATGTTCGCTGGCAGGCTGCAAGGTCATGAGGTCCACCACATTGATGACACGAATCTTCAGGTCGGGAACGGTCGCACGCAGCAGGGCCACGGCGGCGAGGGTTTCGAGCGTGGGGACGTCGCCCGCACAGGCCATGACCACATCGGGTTCCGAGCCTTCATCGTTCGAAGCCCAGTCCCAAATGCCGATGCCCGTCGTGCAGTGGGCAATCGCCGAGTCCATGGAGAGCCACTGGGGCGCCGGCTGCTTGCCGGCCACGATCACGTTCACGTAATGGCGGCTGCGCAGGCAGTGGTCGGTGACCGACAAAAGGGTGTTGGCATCCGGCGGCAGATAGACCCGCACAATATCGGCCTTCTTGTTCACCACGTGGTCAATGAAACCCGGGTCGGCGTCGTTCCCCAGTGACCGAGCAGCCGCGGCTTGACGTCTTCGAGCCGCAGCGGCTTCTTGAGCAGCGGGTTGTCCATCAAGTAAATTTGCCCAACGGAAAGGTAATTTGCCGCTCGCCAATAAGCGTGCATTAGGCGGAGTTCTTCCCCGGCCAGGATGTTATCAGGAGAGGGTAAAGACGTAGAATCTTTTGAAGACATATCCATAGCAGCCTCCAGGTTAGACGGTGCAGGTCAAATTTAGCAGCTCGCCGTTTCCAGCCTACCAGCGCTGTGTTGTCGCTGCGTTACAAGCCTGCGAAGGCAGTTGGAAACTGTGCGGGCCGGGCTGCCAACCTGTGGCCCGATGGCCTGGAAGATATCAAGGCGTCTTGACCGGCCTTCTCAGCCATACAGCCAGTAAATTGGAACGGGACTAGCTCTTCCAGAACTTCCACCCTGGGGAGGACTTACGGTGCCCCGGACCCTTGGGAGCGGTCAGCTTGTCTTTTTCGATCCGATCGATTTCCTTTTCCACGAGCTCGAGATCACGAATAAGCTGCCGGGCGCTCGGGGGGCGCAACTCACGGTTCTTTTTCAAGCACTGCATGACCAGGTCGGTGAGGACGTCAGGGATTCCCAAATTTGCGTAGGCGACACGAATCGGCGTGGGGGTGCCCTGGATGTGGGCCATCATCCAATCGGAGGCGTGGGTCGCCTTGAAAGGCAACTCACGGGTGAGCATCTGATACATGATAACGCCCAGCGAGTAGAGATCGGCGCGGCCGTCCAATTCACTGCCGAGTTGTCCCAGCGCCTGCTCCGGCGACAGATACTGTAGCGTGCCGATGACCGCTTCGGGAGATGTGCGGAAGCGATCGCCCAGAAGAGCTTCCTGGAGCTTGGCAATGCCCAGGCCCAGAAGCTTGATTTTTTCGCTGCCTTGACCGTCAAGCAGGAAGATGCTCTCCGGCTTGACGTCGCGATGAACCATGCCCAAAGCATGGGCCGCATCCAGTCCGGCAGCCACTTGCTTGGCAATAGCACAGACACGCAGCGGCGCGAACGGGGCATCCTGCTCGATGTATTTCTTCAGGCTTTGGCCCGCTACATACTCCATGACGATAAAGGGTCGGCCGTCTTCAGCTTCGCTGATTTCCTCTACGCGCGATACGTTTTCATGCCGGAGCTTCTTCCGCAGAAGGGCATCCTGCTCGAAAAGTTGGACGAAGGCTGGATCGCAGGCCAATTCCCAGCTCATCATCTTCAGAGTGCGGAATTGCTGGGACTTGAGATGAAGGGCCTTGTAAACCGTGCAAACAACGTCCTGGCCGATCTTGGCGAGGACGCGGTACTTCCCGTCGATCTCCTTGCCATCCGGCCAAATATGGGATTCCACCAGGGCTGTGCCGTCAGCCGTGCACACAACAAGATCGTCGGGATGCGTCGCATGGCATTGGGGACAGGTTTTCATGGGCTTATGTGCAGAGGGGGGTAGATTAACACAAATGAGGATGGTCGTTGCAAGGACCGACTAGGGGCGTTGCACCAAAGCCGTTACGGACAATCGAATGTGCAAGTCACGTCCTGCGCAACCCCCTGACCATTGCATCCCCACCTGGCTACTTCTTGCGCGGATAGCGAGCTTCCACCAGCGTGCGCATGCCCCCTCGCGCGGAGAACTCGCCTTTTACCACGGCCCATTTCGGCTTGCAGGCGCGCGCCACGTCATCCAGGATGCGGTTTACGGCGTTCTCATTGAAGATTCCAATGTTGCGAAAAGCCCCGATGTATGACTTCAGTGACTTCAACTCCAGGCAAAGCTTGTCGGGGAGATAGTGAATGGTGATGGTTCCAAAATCGGGCAGCCCCGTGCGCGGACAGATGCAGGTGTATTCCGGGATGGTGATGGTAATCTCGTAACCGTGGTACTGGTTATCCCAGGTTTCGATCTCGGGCAGTTCCGCGTGAACACCTCCGCGGGCATGTTCAGATGTGTACTCCTTGGTCTTTCGTGGCATCGTTGCCTCCCAATACCAGAATAGAATGAATCCCGCCAGATTCAAACTGGATAAAGGGCAGATAAGGGCCTTAGCCCGATGCTGGGGGGCAGGGTGGCCTATGCGGACCTAGCGTGACGACGTTAATCGAGAACGGTAAAAATGTCGCATATTGCTGATAGTAATAGGTTAAGTTCTTAGAAAATTTTATGTTGACAATGATAAGCTCAAGATATATTCTAACAGTTGACTAATGGGTGCTCCTAGCTTCCATTAGCACTGGGCAAGACGTTTGAACCAGGCAAGCTTTCATCTATTTGGATAGAGGAGGGAGTTGGGCTATGGGCAAGATCATTGGAATTGACCTTGGTACCACAAATTCAGTAGTGGCGGTAATGGAGGGTGGCGAGCCCACCGTGATCACCAATCCCGAAGGCGGGCGCACGACCCCCTCGGTGGTGGGATTTGCGAAGTCGGGAGAGCAATTGGTGGGTCAGGTGGCGAAACGCCAATCGATCACCAATCCCGAGAATACCATTTATTCCATCAAGCGGTTTATGGGACGCCGCTTCAATGAAGTTCAGAGCGAAATCAAGACCGTGTCTTATAAGGTGGTCTCCGGCCCCAATGGCGACGTGCGGGTGGAAGCGCTGGGCAAGGAGTTATCGCCCCCGCAGATCTCCGCCATGATTTTGCAGAAGATGAAAGACGCGGCGGAGCAGCATCTGGGCGAAAAGGTAACCCAGGCGGTCATTACCGTGCCCGCTTACTTTAATGACGCGCAGCGCCAGGCGACCAAGGATGC
>PLWR01000545.1:0-176 GCA_003165615.1 Acidobacteriota bacterium
GAAGCGCACCGCGTCGGTCCCGTACTTCTCGGTGACCTCCAGCGGGTCCAGCACATTGCCTTTGGTCTTCGACATCTTTTGCCGCTCGGCGTCGCGCACCAGCGCATGGATATAAAGCTCGCTGAACGGCACGTCGTTCATGAATTTCAACCCCAGCATGATCATGCGCGCGCCCC
>PLWR01000545.1:188-6108 GCA_003165615.1 Acidobacteriota bacterium
TCGAGCGTGTCCGCGTCCGCGCGCAAGGAGGCGCTCGCGCACTGGGGGCACTGGGCGGGCGTTTGGCGCGCCACGATGACTTCACCGCAGGCGTCGCAGTACCATGCGGGAATGCGGTGTCCCCACCAGAGTTGCCGCGAAATGCACCAGTCGTAAATCCTATACATCCAGTCGAGATAAATCTTTTTATAGTTGTCGGGGGTGACGCGCACCCGCCCGTCTTCCACGGCGCGAATGGCGGGCTCCGCCAGGGGCTGTGCTTTCAAGAACCACTGGGTGGAAAGGAGCGGTTCGATTACGGTCTTGCAACGCTGGCACGTTCCCACGCTGAGGGGATAGTCTTCAATTTTTTCCAGCCACCCTTGCTCCTGCAGGCCCTTCACAACCGCCTCGCGCGCCTTGTAGCGATCGAGTCCCTGGTAGGCTTGCCCGGCGTCGGCGGTCATGCGCGCGTGCTCATCAATCACCACCACGCGCGGCAGGTTGTGCCGCTGAGAAATGGCGTAGTCATTGGAATCGTGGGCGGGCGTCACCTTCACCGCGCCGGTGCCGAACTTGGGGTCTACAAAGTCGTCAGCGACAACCGGAATGACGCGCCCAACGAGCGGCAGAACCAGCTTGCGTCCAAGCGCCGCCCGGTAACGCTCGTCGGTGGGATTGACGGCCACGGCCGTATCCCCCAACATCGTTTCCGGCCGCGTGGTGGCTACGGTCAAGTGGCCCTGGCCATCTTCAAAAGGATAGCGAATGTGCCACAGATGCCCGGGCCGATCTTCGTGCACCACTTCCAAATCGGAAACTGCCGTGCCGCAGCGCGGGCACCAGTTCACGATGTACTGCCCGCGATAGATCAGGCCTTCCTGGTAAAGACGGATGAATACTTCCTGCACGGAGCGCGTGTACGCGGGGTCCATGGTGAAGCGGTCACGCGTCCAATCCACGGAGGCGCCCAGGCGTTCCATTTGGCGGCGAATGGTCCCGCCATTTTCTTCCTTCCACTTCCAGCATTGCTCGAGGAATTTCTCCCGGCCCATTTCGGTGCGCAAACGCTGACCTTCGCGCTGCCAGGCGCTCTTGGCCTGTGCGCCTTGCAGTTCGGGACGCGCCGCGCGGCCCAACTCGCGCTCCACAATCATTTGCGTGGCAATGGCGGCATGGTCCGTGCCGGGCAGCCACAGCACGTTTTCGCCGCGCATGCGATGCCAGCGCATCAGGATGTCGATTTCCGTGTGCTCCAGCATGTGTCCCATGTGGAGTGACCCGGTAATATTGGGGGGAGGAATCACCAGGCAGAAATGCGGGCGGCCGCTATCATCGGCGGGGCGATAGAGGTTCTGCGCGATCCATGACTGGGCCCAGCGGGGTTCGATACTTTCCGGCGAATAAACCTTGGGGATCTCGGTTTCCAAAGGAACCTTCTCCTGAATAAGTCCGGCAATAGATTGAAATCTAATTAATATACCGGGTGTTTGAAAGTGAGTCAAACCATCGGTAGTGTCCCAATTTGAACGTGGCGCCGCCGTCCTGGCGGCTCTATGGCCGCTGATAGCCGGCGCTACACCCGAGTACCAACCCATCGGCGGGTGAGTCAGTATCCAAGGGCGCTCTGGCGCGCTGCGTAAGGGGGCTGGAAGAGAGGAAAGACCTGCCGTCTGTTTTTCCAAACTTTGATTTTCATTCCACGAGCCGCAGGGGGAATATCCGCCTGCAACCGCAACCCCTCTGTGGCCGTACGAAAATCCGCGCTGGCCATGACTGCCATTACGATCGGGGCTGGGGCGACCCGGTGCTGATTTCCGTAGCGATTTCGTCGGCAAGCCGCCTGGTGATTTCCTCCACAACTTCCGTGGACAAAGCGGGGGGTGCCATTCTCAACACCACTTTGTGGATGACGGAGTAAATCAAGTCCCAGTTGAACGCCGGAAGAGGAGCAGCAGGTTCGGCGGCAGGCTCGGGCGGCGCCGCCTCCGGCGCGGCCTCAGCAACAGCGACCTGTGTCTCGACCGCTTCCGGTACGGCTTCAGGAGGAGCGCTTTCCGTGAGGATCGCCTGCGGCGTGGCTTCCAGTGGAGCGACTTGTGTCTCTACCGCCTCCGGTGCGGCCTCCGCAGGAGCGGGTTGCGCATCGACCATTTCCGGCGCGGGCTCCGGAGGAACGACTTGTGTCTCCACCACTTCGGGTGCGGCCTCCGCAAGAGCGGGTTGCGCATCGACCATTTCCGGTGCGGGCTCCGGAGGAACGACTTGTGTCTCCACCACTTCGGGTGCGGCCTCCGCAGGAGCGGCTTGCGCATCGACCATTTCCGGTGCAGCTTCCGGAGGAGCGACTTGTGTCTCGGCAATTTCCGGCGCAGCTTCCGGCGGGGCGGCTTGCGTCTCGACCACTTCGGGTGCGGCCTCCGCAGGAGCCGCTTGTGCATCGACCATTTCCGGCGCGGCTTCAAGAGGAGCGCTTTCCATATAGACCACTTCCGGTGTGGTTTCAGGAGCAGCCGTTTCCACATAGACTGCTTCCGGCGTTGTTTCCGCAGCAGCGGTTTCGGTCACTTCCGGTGCGGCTTCAGGAGGAGCAACTTCCGCGGTGGGGGCTTCCTGCGCAGGCGCGGAATAAACAACTTCCGGCATCTGCGAAGCAAAGTGGATTTGTCCAGCGGCGGCATCGTCCAAAGAAAAGCTATCGAGACTCGTGGCGGTCACAGAAGGAACGCTGTGGGGAGGCACAAAAAGCTGTTCCACCGGAACTTCGGGAGTAGCGGCATGAGCTTCGGGTTCGAGTTGGGGTTCCACGGCGGTGGCGCCGGCGGGTTCAGCGGCCGGCGGAGCAGAGACCGTCTCGTCTTTCCAGACCGGCTCCGCAATCTCCAGCGGAGCGCGGAAAATCATGGTGCGCGCTTCATAACTGCTGCTGGGTGGCTCAGGGGCGGGCCCGGGCTCTTCTTCGATGAAGACCGGCTCTGGCGTGGATGCTTCCAACCCTTCCAGAAATGATGGAGCTCGCGGCGGGGAGAGAGGAGGTGGTGGCGCAAAGGGACTGGGAGCGGGCGGCGCCTCGAAGGCCAAAGGCGATTCCTCGGCATAGACAATCTGCGGCTCGGGAGCGGGTTGGTGATAGAACTCCGCCTCTGCTTGCGGCGCGGCGGACGGCACTGTCTCTGCGGCCGCAGGGGACTCGGGGGAATATACAGGCGCCGGTTCCGCAGTGGGCTCAGCGAATGCCACTCCCTCTGAGGCCTCGGAAAAATCCGCCGCAACGTGGTGCACTACCGTGGGTGCATCATCCGGCTCTTCCCTGAATGTGGCAAAGTCCTGCGTGGGCTCGCGTACCGGGGGCGGCGCCACGGGAGGCGCGGGAATGACGGTCGTCGCCGCTTCAAACTGGTCGGCAAATTTCACCACGATGGCAATTAATTCCTGCGCTTCAAAAGGTTTCTTAATGATGTCGTCAGCTCTTACTTCTGCGCCCCGGGCATTATCATAAGGCTCCATATCGCTGGCAACGAGCAGCACCGGGACCTGGGAAAGTTCCGGCGACTTCTTCACAAACTCGCAAACTTCGTAGCCATCTCTGCCCGGCATGGAGACATCGGCGAGAATGACAACGGGACGCAGCACCGCCAATCGTTTGATGGCGGCCACCCCATTGGAAACGGTTTCAACCTCAAATCCTTCACCCTTCAGTATTCCGAGTGCTCTCTTCTGAATGGTGGGGCTGTCGTCGGCAATCAGAACAATCCGAGCCACGGGATTCTCCTATTGGTGTGCGCCAAACCTGATTTGTCTGAGAAATACCATGACCCCACCGGGAAGTCAAGGCGCAACTGATGGGGAATCTTGAGTTTGCGCAGGCGTTCCGGGTGCAGCCTGCGGACAGTTGATTGGATCCTGCCCGCCTGACCCTGGCATTGTAAATTCCCCGCGTGGCAGCGACAAACTAAAAGGGATCAACAACCTTCTTCAAAATATGAAAGCGGCTCTTCTTCTTGGCAGGAGCCGTGGATTTGGCAACGTCAGGCTGAGTCTTGGCCGGGGTACTCTCCTGGGCCTTTCCGCTGTCGCTCGTGGAAGTCGTGGTGGCCTCCGCAGGCTTGCCGGAATCTGATTTCTTTTCGATCTCGGGCGTGGCCACGATCGCGGTAGTGGTGGTCGGCGCTGGAGGTTGCGTGGTCGCGGCCTCGATTCCATTGCCGGAAGCACCGATATGCACAGGGCCGAAAAGTGTAGTGCTGGTGTCGGGAGCGGCCGATATCATGCCACTCATCCTGCTGAGCCAGTCGCGCTCCACGTGATGGCTTGCATCTGCTTGCGCACGTGCCAGCATGGCACGCGTGGGCCGCGGTATGGGCGCTTTCATTGCGGTCAATCGCTCTTTGGCCTGAGGAACCAGGGGGCTTAAAGGAAAGTCGGTAATGACGTGTGAGTAGAAAGGGATCGCATCTCGCCCTTTCCTTAAATGTTCCAGGCTCTGGCCCAAGTAATAGAGGGCGCCGTCACCCCCGCTGAAATTCGGGTACTTGTCGACAATCTCCTGGAAGCGTGATCGCGCCGCCAGATAGGCGCTGTGCTGGTAATAAAAATCCGCCGTGTAGAATCCTCCCTGCCCCAGCACCTCCTGCACTTGCCGCAAGCGCCCTTTGACGCGTGAGATCAGGGGGCTGTCGGGGTACTTCAAAAGGAATTCCTTGAATTCCGTCTCCGCCAATAGCGCCTCCGTCTGGTCACGGTCGGCTTTTGCCATCAAGCGGAAATGCGCCATACCCACGTGGAACTGTGCTTCCGGCGCTTCCGGCGCGGTGGGGAAAAAGGTGATGAAGTCCTTGTATTCTGCTTCCGCCTGGGTGAATCCGGAAACTCCCCCCTCGGCGTAATAGGAATCCGCAATCGCCAGCTTGGCTTTGGAAAGATACTCGCTGTCGGGGTAGGTGTTGATGAGGGTTTGCAGGGTCAGCCGTCCCACTTCGAACCGTGCGTGGGCAACTTCATGGGTCGCTTTCTGGTAAAGAACCTTGTCCGGCTGTTCGCCGGGGCCAAATACCAATCCCGGGTCGGGGTGGTGCAGGCGATTAACCGCCGCGCAGCCGGGAAGGAAGGCGACGCCGAGCCCCAGCAGGCCGGCGATGACGAAGGCATTTCGAACCGTTATCTTTATGGGTCTGTTGAACAGAACTCTAGCTCCTCAAGGGAATCAAAATCTGGAAACTTGGCGCAAAAATACCGCCCCATGCAGGCTCTAGGCCAAGCGCGTCTTTAGGCCCTTCTGAAAGATGTCGAAACCGGCCACGAGGATGTCTGCCCCGGCTTCCTCCAGGGTTTCAACCTGCTCCTGGCTGATACATCCCTCGACTTGAATCGCAAAGTCCAACTGCCTTTCGCGGCGCACGGCACAGGCAGTCTGGATCTTGCCGAACGTCCCGGGCAGGAAGGAAGGATTTTCGAATCCCAGGTCGGCGGAAAGAATCAGCAGGTAGTCAATTTCCACCAGGGCGTCGGCAACAGATTCTACCGCCGTGGAAGGATTAAGCGCCAATCCCACCTGGGCGCCTTCGGTACGGATCACCCTGAGAACCCTGTGCAAGTTCCGGGTCGCCTCAGCATGAATCGCGAGGCGGTCAGCGCCGATCTCGACAAATTCCTTGACGTACCTTTCCGGCCGCTCAATCAGCAGATGAACGTCCAAAGCCAGGTCAGTGGCCTTGCGCAAACTCTTCACCACCGGCTGGCCCACGCTGATGTCAGGAACAAAGTGCCCGTCCATCACGTCCACGTGGACCATGGACGCCCCAGCCTCTTCAATGCGTTGCAATGCCTCCCCGAGCCGGGCAAAATCCTCCGCCAACAGAGAGGGGGCAATTAGAACCATAAGTGCTGTTCCACGTTGAAACCGCCAGCCGTGGGAAACGCTCCTTAGATTAGCACAACTCTC
>PLWR01000231.1 GCA_003165615.1 Acidobacteriota bacterium
GGGGATTGAACAAATTCACCCTGCATTATAACCGGCAAGACGCGACAAGCGGAGGGGCTGTCTGGTAAACTTCCGTCTTCACTTCCAGACTTCCAGGAGGTACTTAAAGGTGTTGAGAAGATCCGCTCTCTATTCCCTGCTCGCCATTATCCTGCTAGGTGGGAGCGTGCCGCTGAGGCCGGAGGCAAACCCCGCTTTCCCCAATCGCCCCAAGCTTGTCGTGGTGCTGGTGATTGACCAGTTCCGCTACGACTACCTGATGCGCTTCCGGCCGTATTTTGTCAAAGGTGGCTTCAATCGCCTGCTGGAGGGCGGCGCTGTCTACACCGACTGCCGGTACGACTACGCCACCACCATGACCGGCCCCGGGCACGCGACTTTGCTGACGGGCGCATATCCCGACTCGCACGGGATCATTGAGAACAATTGGTACGACCGCGACCAGAAGCGCGAGGTTTACTGCGTGGAAGATTTGAGCACACGCATTGTGGCCAATCGCGAGAAGGCCAGCCCCTCGCCGGGGTTTTCACCCCGCAACCTGACCGCGTCCACGCTGGGTGACGAACTGCGCATGGCGACGAATTTCCGCGCCAAGGCGATCTCAATATCTCTCAAGGACCGCGCCGCAGTGTTGATGGGCGGCCATACTCCCTCCGCTGCGTATTGGTACGACGTGGGGTCGGGCCGCTTTGTCTCGAGCACCTACTACATGCCGACGCTGCCGGCGTGGGCGGACGAATTCAATCAAAAGTCGCCCATCAGCCAGTTTTGCGGTCAAAAATGGCAGGCGCTGGCGGAGACTCCGGGAGCCGACGGCAAAGTCCTGTCGGAGTTCGAACCCTCACCCGGGGAGACCTGCCCCGATCCTAAATTCTTGGGCTGGCTTGAGAAAACACCCTACATGAACCAGATCGAACTTGGCTTTGCCGCGGAAGCGGTCCGTAACGAGCGATTGGGCCAAGGCCCTGAAGCCGACATTTTGACCCTATCGCTGAGCGTGAATGACTACATCGGCCACGAGTTTGGACCTTATAGCGAAGAGGTGGCGGACACCACCCTACGAACCGACCGCTACCTGGCCACGTTCTTCGATGAACTGGACAAGCTGGTGGGGCTGGACAACGTTTGGATCGCGCTATCGGCTGACCACGGCGTGGCGCCCTCACCGGCTTTTATTCATGAGCACAAACTGGGCATCGGAATGGCGCAGCCGGCGGCCATCCGCGGCGTGGCGGAGAAAGCTCTGACGCAGGCCTTCGGACCGGGCCCTTGGATCGAAGACGAAGACGAAGCCTATCTATACCTAAACCGGGAGACCCTGAGGAAGCGGAACGTCCAGGAATCGAAAGCCGAGGAAGTAGCCGCCGAAGCAGCAGCCTCGCAACCGGACGTGGCGGCGGCGTTTACCCGCACCGAGTTTATGACGGGCAGTTTGCCCAACAATCCCATTGCCCGGAAAGCCGCCAACAGTTTTAACTCGAAGCGAAGCGGCGATGTCTTCCTGGTTCTTATGCCGTTCGCGGTTCCCTCCTCATTTGCGACCGGCACCACGCATGGAACTCCCTGGAATTATGACACCCAAGTCCCGCTGATCTTCTGGGGGAGTGCCTTCAAGCCGGGATTCTACGCCACCCCGTGCCAACCCACCGACCTGGCGGCCACTTTAGCGGCAAGGCTGGGGCTGACGCAGCCCTCCGGAGCGCAGGGCACGCCGCTGGCCTCGTCCTTAAAGTAGTCCAACTGGCCTGCTAAGGTCGGTGGCCGCCGGAAGCATGGGCAAGATGTGCAGTCACTGACGCCGCGAGCCTAGGTTTAAGTGGCCGGGAGGCCATCAAAGCACAACCAACCGTTCGGTAGGTTCGACCGGCGGGACTATTAACCTTACTTAATACTCTCCTTGACAGATTCTACGTAAATTTGTAGGATTGATCCGTCTCCAATCCCTCACGTTTCTGGTCATCCTAATCCAGCTTTCGCTGGGTGAAGGGAAATCGTTATTCGGAGGTCGAATGAAGAAACTCGTCATGGGCTGTGCGATTGCGGGATTGATTGCTCTGTCCCCAAAGTCCGAAGCAAGGCCACCCTCTCACCTTGGGCCGCTACCCACCGCTCTTCAGATGCCCAAGGGTGAAGTTGGATTGGCAAGCTGGTACGGAGTTGAGCGCCAGGGAAAGCCCACTGCTGGCGGGGAAACATTTGATAATACAAGACTTACAGCAGCGCACCGAAAACTCCCCTTCGGCACGACGGTGCGCGTTACCAACCTCAAGAACCTCGAGTCAACCTTATTATGGATCAACGATCGAGGCCCCGGAGTGAAAGGGCGAGTTATCGACGTCTCATGGGCTGCGGCGAAAGAGCTCGGCTTCTTGGAAGCGGGCTTGGCACGCGTTGAAATCGATGTCGTAAGTTACCCCCATATTTGCGCCACGCAAGGGACCGGCGCGCGTTCTCCCAAGATCAATTAGACTCCAGGCAAATTGAATAAGGTGGATCGAGAGCCCTCGACGGCGGGTGGTTATTTGCACCTGACAGGTTGTCGTAGACTGGAAGGGTAACTGTCCGGTCGAGGGCGCCCCCTGCCTGGGATTGTATCATCTGGGCTGGGGCGGTGTGACCATGCCACGGTCGGGGTACGAGCGTTCGCCTTGCAGGGTATTTGGTCCAGAAAGAGAAGAGGAAGAAGACCTCATCCATCTGGGCGCTGAGTCTGGAGGTCGAAGGCCACGACATGCGGAAACTTATTGCCAACCTGACGGAGAATGCCCGGCTGTTCACCGAGACTCGAAAGCTGCTCGGATCGGGTGGCAAGGTCTTTGAGGTCGTGGAGGACGAGCAAGAGCAGGCGCCGGAGGTCGCGGCGGAGTTTTATCCCCCGTCGCTGGATGGCTCTCCTGAGACCGAATCCACCGAACCCGCTTCTCCTACGGAGACAACTCCTGGCAACGCTCCGTCGAACTTGCCGGGTGAGACTCCGCCCCGTGGGAACGGTTCCAGGGTTTCTGGATTGTAGTTCAGCATCACCGGCTACCTACCCAAGTGAATTCGGTTTGCAAGGGAGTCTTTTGGACAGACCCCCAGGCTCATCGTTTGTCTCAAAAATAGGGACAAGTCCAGATGGCACTTTAGTGCCGTTTGAGTCGGCACAGTATGCCGAAAAATCGACATATTCGGGCCATTGCGCGACTCTATCAAGCTGCTAAACTGGTACCTGTAGCAACCCTTCTTCCAGAAGCTCGTGCGCCAGACCCACAAGTGCCGGCATGAGAGGGAGGGACATGGAAGGCTGAGACGATCCGTTCTGTTTTTGGTATTCGCGTCGTTGATGATTGGCGCCGCCAAGGCTTAGGACTTCATCGACTTGTCAACCGTCCAGCCGACTAATGTCTTTTATAACTTCGGCGGCTCAGACAACAGCATCGAGATGGGCTATTCTGACGGCGAGCCCTTCGTCTCGCTCAACATGTCCTGCAGAGGATGGGAAAATGTCAACTGCTGGATCATGTCCTCCGCCGGGGGCGGCATACGACAGCAGACTTGAAGGAGGCCCGGTATCGCACCCCTCACATCCGCCCGCACCAATGCGGAATGAGGACACTACCGGTTTTGACGTGATTACCGAGGCCCGTCGGTGCGATAATGGTATATTGCATACTCTCGCCGCCTGCGGCGGGTTGAAAGTCAGCGAAAACAAATGAGCGCCCGATTGCTGAAAACGCACGCAAGAGTGCAATCGAAATCCGAATCCGGAAGGCAGTAAGACCATGGGTAAAGACGCAACTTCGGAAGAGTGGCTTGATTTTATCATCGACACCTTAAAGCAGCTCGACGAGGGTATTCAAGGTGCGTTCCTGCAGGAATTTCTCCTGCGCCTGGTGAGCCTTGAAGTTTCTGAGAAGGAAAGCATTACACATTGGGAAGGAGTTTTGGCTCACCAGCGTCAATTGACCGATAAACTTGGTCGACCGGTGACGCTGAGGACCGCTGCGGTGGATTACTTCGGAGAGTTGCGCATCTTGCGGAACCCCATCATCATGGAGTACGGCGAGCTGAAGAAATTGCGACACAATGCAGCGACCGACCCCCTCACCGGCTTGAACAATCGACGCATATTTGAAGAATACCTGCATCGGGAGATCAACCGCGCCAGCCGCTACGGATCCCCGTTTGCGCTCCTCGCATTTGATCTTCGCAAATTCAAAAGCGTCAATGACACCTATGGGCACAGGGCGGGAGACGAGATCTTGCGCAGCGTGGCCCGTGCGATTCTGGAAACCATTCGCGGATCGGATGTTTCCTGCCGGACCGGCGGGGACGAGTTCGCCATCCTTCTTCCTCAAGCCGAACGCCTTAGCGCCGAGATACTCGCAGATAGAATCGCGCGGAAATTCGAGGAATATGCTAATTACATCGCCCCTAACACCTCGGTCGCAATTGATTATGGCATAGCCATCTTTCCTGAAGATGGGAATGACGCTCCCACCTTGATTGCTTCGGCCGACAAGACCCTCTATACAACCAAACAATGGGTGCACAGTCGGTCAGCGACTCACCTCGGCCAGTCTGAGGAAAAAACTGCTCAAGCCGGGGAATCCCCTCCGGAGGCCAAAGCCGAAGAGGACTCCAGCGACGAACCCCCATCTCAAGGTGCCTCTCAGTCTGCCCGTCCCGCTGAACAAGAGGCCAAAACTCTCGGCGCTGATCGCACCCCGAACGGCCGAAAGGACGAACGGATTGGGCTTGAAGGAACACACGCCCTGGGGGTTGTCAGGGTAGGGGGGAAAAGCAGCACTGTCAGGGTGATAGACCTGAGCCGTGGTGGAGTCTGTCTGATGGTTGACCAAATGGATTTGCCCGAGACTTTCCCGGCCCGCCTCCACGTCCCCTTGGCGCCTGGAGGTGAGCTGACCTTGCGCCGCGTATACTGCCTCCCGCTCCCGGAGGGAAGACGGCGGGTGGGATGCTCGTTTGCTTTAATTCCTAAGCAGCTCTCGGTCTGATTGAGGCTTAGGGGGAGAGCATATTGACCAGGGCACCCTTTCGGTTGAAGTAGAGTTCAACCCGCCATTTTCAGCGGCAGCGAGAATCCTGTATTTACCACCGCTGAACTAAACGGGGACACCGCAGGAACTCAACGCTGAACTGGGTCGCGAGCCGGCAGGTTTGGGGCTAAGCCCTCACATCCTTCTTCCGTTTTTTGTTGAATTTGCCAGCAGTTTGTGTTAATGAGAAGTTGTCGGTCTAGTCCTATCTTGGCGCAAGCGTGGAGGGAACGCTTGTCGCCCCGAGCTAGTTTGAGCCGCTAGACCCCCGCGCCTGGGTAATTCAAATATTTGCCAATTCTTTGATAGTTGGCAAGTCATTGCTGGGTTGAGTATCTGAAAGTGGTTCAGATATCTCCAGCATTCGACTGTCGGAAGGATCCTATGACTCCATCGGAACAAGACCGATCAAAATCCAAGGATATGACCGCGCGGCGAAGCAAACGGGTTCCCCTTGCTATACCGATAATTCTGGCCGGTGAGGACAGATCGGGCAACGTATTCCAAGAATCCACGCGCACCACAATAGTTAGCAAACACGGGGCGGAGATTACAACCACTCAAGAGTTGGTTCCGGGCGCGGTAGTCACGATCGAAAATCGCAGCTTGGCTCTTGGCGCGACAGCCACGGTGGTTAGCATCGGCAAGAGGCGCTCCCCCGGTGAGCCCGTGGAGATCGGCGTTCAACTTATCAAAGCCGCAAACGTTTGGGGCATCATTTTCCCCCCAGATGACTGGGAGACGGAACCGCCCATGGGACGTGATGGCGAGGGCCTGGACGGAACTTCCATGCCCACCGAGCCAACGGCCATTGCAACTTCTGTTCCAGCCCCCACCACGGGTCCTGTCCAACCCGCTCGCAGCACCCCAAGTCCAACTTCCGGCGCCAACATTCTCACTCCGCCTCCTGCCGAGACAGTGCCGCCAAGAACCGGGACATTCCCCGTCCCCCCCGCGCTGCCGCTCGTATCTGCTGCCCCCTCTGGCACTGCCCGGGAAAAAATAGACGCGATTGCCGCGGCGGTGCTAGCCAAGGTCACCACACACCTCGATGAGGCCGTCGACACGCGTCTCAAAGCTTATTCAGAAAAGGTCATGAGGTTTACGAATCAATTCGCCCTGCGGGTGCAGGCTAATTTTCAGGAGGCGGCGAACCGGACAGAAGATCAAATGGTGGTTTTGATCCAGAAAAAACTTGGCGCACTCGCCGACCGCGTCCAAGCGTCGCGCACTCTCCTCGAGAGCCTGCTGGCGAGATTCGAAGCCCTGCAAGAGAATTCGAAATCAGTGGTCGAAGACACGGAACAAGAGATCCGGAAGGCGAGCCAACTGGCACTGGAGTCCGCCCTCCAAGAGTTGACCGTCAACCTCCGGCAGGAAGTTGAAGGCACGTCCGCAACCCTGACGGCAGAGTGTCAGGCACAGGTCCTGGCTGCGGTTTCGAAGACCGTTAACGCGACCATCGCAAAAGCTGATGAGAATCTCGCTATCCTGATGAAGGACCGACTCTTCAAGTCGTACGCCGAATTGAAATGGCAGCAAGAGCAGATGATTGATGGAGTCAAGGAGCAGCTAAACCAAATCGCCCTTTCGGGGACAACGAACTTGGCGGCAAGGATCGAGTCGATGGCGGGGGAAATAGTTCCTTCAATGCGCGAGGAGATGGAGAAATCTTTGCAGGAGTCCGCCGGGAAGGTGATGGGGCGGATGACCCAATCCCTCCAAGAACAAACCCAATTATTAACCCAGGATACCTTGGTCTCTCTGCAACAATCTGTTCAGAGCCTGCAAGACCGGATGCAAGAGGAAAGCAGGAAGGTCCGGCAATCCTCCGAGCAGGAAATCAGCAAGACTGCCAAGGCCTTCAGCGAGAACGTCGTTGAGCGCGCGGAATTGGCAATAGGTTCGTTACAATCTGCCGCGGAGCAAGGAACCTCCAAATTAAGGACTGCCCAACTGGAATCGGCAAGAAGCCTGCGGGCGGGCGTCGAGGACTATCAAAAGCAACTAGCAGCGCGCTCAGGCTTGGCCCTCGAAAGCTTTCAAGCTGGCTTGCAAGAAATGGCACGCCATCTGCAAGAAGATTCAGCTCGGCTATTCTCGCAAAAACTCCAAAATATCGCAGACGAACTGGCTGAGGCCTCAGCAGAAAAGGTCCGCCAGCGTGTCCAGGATGAAGCAGTTGCCGCGACCGAAATATATGGCAAAGCATCGAAGAAACAACTGTCAACGATAGCCGATGAATTTTTCGCAACCTCGTCGCAAGAACTTCAGGCGCGTTTGCAGGACCATTCGGAAGCACAGCTCAATGCAGTTATTCAATCCGCTTCCGACAAGTTCAGCGAGCACCTCAAGAAGTTGACTCAGGAGGCAGGGCTTACCCTCGAAAAGGAGACCGGGAACGAGCTCCAGAAGGTAGCGCGTAATCTCCTGCAGTCGTCCTCCGAAACTCTCCGCGAAGAAGTCGAGCAACTTAATGGTAAGCTCCAGAATGATCTCAAGGCTTTCCAGGCAACCCTCGCCGATCAAGCTAGAAAACAGCTCCTCACTATGGCGCGGTCAACCGTCGAGAATCTGAACCAGGCAGCATCCGGAGGGCTCGAGGCGTTTCGCGCTCGATTGCAGACGATCGCGCAAGAGTCCCGCGAAGAGAGCTTCCGAGAGCTGGAAGCGAACTTCCAGGAGGCGCTGGAAAAACAGCGTGCGGCCATCTCCGTATTGCTTCAGCAGCAGGCTGAACAGAGCCGCGATCTCGCGGGGCTCCAGATCAAAACCATTAGCGAGCAGATCGTCGCAAAAGCCACGGAGGCGCTCGACCGGCAGGTAGGAAAGAGCACCCGGACGGTCGCAGACCTTGGGGAGCAGGCCCGTGTCGGTCTGGAGAGTCAAGGCCAGAAAATCGAAATGGAAGCCAAGAACTCCCTTTGGGAATATCAGAGACAGATAGAACAGTCGAGCAGTGCCTCCCTCGACAAGTTCCGGAAAGATACAGGTGTTCTGCTCGATGAAGTCGTCTTCCGGCTCCAACAGTCCGTGCGTTCCTTCCAGAGCGCGACGGGTGATGAGGTCCTGGCTGAGCTTCAAAAGGCCTCAGACAATCTCCTGGAAGTTTCCGCCGCTCAAATGCGCAAACAGACGGAGCAGTCTCTGGATCTTATCACCGAACGGCTCAAGGAGAAGGAAGAGGAAGTCGTCAGCGACGCTGCCAATGTTTTTCGCAACAGGATCGCAGATATCTTCGCAATCTTGCAGGAGGGCTCCAAGAAAACCTCAGACCTTCCCGACCCAGAACGGCTCAAGAAGCAAACTTAGCCACGGTGCGAATTCACCCGCCACGATCTCACGGAACTGCTGAATACGGTAGATAGTACGCCCGTACTATTGCCGATCATGGCCACTCACCTTAAGCTCATCAGGAAGCCAATGCCTGCAAGGGGATCCGCCCGGGGCGAGATAGCTCCAGTATTAGCGCAGTCCTGGCAGAATCGGCAGCTTAACTGAGGAAAACGATGGTCATGGCTCTCCTTGTCCTGATCTTCTCTACGGCGCTATTCTTTTTCTATTTACAGGTCAGTGTGCAAAGAATCCTTGGCCGTGCCTTCGATCGGGAGTACTTCCAAGCCATGGTTACTGCCAACCGCCTGGAGTTCCCTGACCTGCGTAAAGCCTTTGAAGAAGCCAACGTGCCGGTCGAGTACCCCCGCCTGCGGATGATGATCAAGTGCGATTTCCAAGCCCTTACTTATCTGCTCAAGAATGCTGCCAACGTGAGCCAGCACTATTCGCGTGAAGAGCGGTTGTTGATATTCTACTTCCACTTGGTTCGCGGTTCGCTGATCGCCCGGCATTGGCTGCAACTACGCGAAAAACCAGCGGTCTTGGAGTTGGCGGCGATTCTCCAATATTTCGCCAACATCGTGGGCAAGCGTGTGAATTCCGTCCGCTTCGGCAACCTGTCCGCCTCCGATTACCTACTGAGCCTCTAGCCGGTCTATGCGGCAGAGAATTCCTCTCATTTTACCACCTACCTTATGGAGTTGTGTCCTCCAACTGGCTTCAAGGAGGAGAGAATACCAATGACGCAGGCTGGGGGAGACGGTGGGTTCTTAGGGTCTGCGCCAGCCCGCCAAATACCGGTGGGAGGGGGAAATGCATCAAGAGAATGTTGCCCGAAAAATATTGGGCGGGCCATGAACGGCGCGTCCTTTGACCTGTTACAATCACGCCCTATGCCTTCTCAATCTGGCGCCATAGGACCGGCCATTAAAGAAGCAGAGCCGCTAAAGCCCTATACGACTTTCAAGATCGGCGGTCCCGCGCGATATTTCGCCCGCGCCGCTTCGATCGAGGAATTCCGTGGGGTTTCGGAGCTGGCTGGCAAACTCTCTCTGCCGCTCTTCGTCCTCGGTGGGGGCAGCAACATCCTGGTAAGTGATTCAGGCTTTGAGGGCGTGGTGGTGCATCCGGCGTGCCGCGGGATCGAAGTCCTGCATGAAGACGCCGAGACCGTGACTCTGGAAGTGAATGCCGCGGAAACCTGGGACGGCCTGGTTCAACATGCCGTGGAACGCAACTGGTGGGGGATTGAAAACCTTTCCCACATTCCCGGCCAGGCGGGGGCGGCGCTGGTACAAAACATCGGCGCCTACGGCCAGCAGGCAAGCGACGTCGTGCAGTCGGCGCGGGTGCTGGAGATTGCGACTGGCGCGCCGCATGTTCTCAGTGCTGCCGATTGTGGTTTTGGCTACCGGCGAAGCATCCTCAACACTACGGCCCGCGGCAAACTGATTATTGCGGGGCTGACGCTGCGCCTTGCCAGGCATGGGGGCCCGAAGCTTGATTATCCGGACTTGCGGGATTATTTCCGGGAGCGCGGCGTCAAGCAGCCTTCGCTCCACGAAATCCGCCAGGCGATCATTTCCATCCGCGACCGGAAATTTCCCTTCCCGCGTGAGGAGCGAGGTGGAAATGCCGGCTCATTCTTCAAAAATTTAGTACTCCTCGAATCCGAATACGAGGCCCTAAGGGAGATGCTGCGGCGGAACTTCCCACCGCGAGACCTGACGCGGCTGGAAGAGATGCAGAATCGTTTTCCGGCGCAGGACAGGATCAAGATTCCCACCGCCTTTCTGATCTCGATCTGTGGCCTCAAGGGTTATCGCATCGGCGGCGCGCAGGTGAATGAGACCCAACCGCTGGTGCTGCTGAATCAGGGCGGCGCGACGGCGCAGGATGTAATCGCCCTGGCCCAGCACGTCAGAAAAACCGTGCGGGCGCGAACCGGCATGGCCATCGCCCTGGAGCCGGAGCTCGTAGGATTTACCCATCAGGAACTATCTGCCATAAATAATCTTGAAGGGAGTTAGTTTTCAAGGATAGCCGCCCGGCAATTGCTCGCCGCCTTGGCGCCCCTCGGTGCGGTCATTCCCGCGAAGGCGGGAATCTACCCCGCGAGCCATTGGAAATGCGCCAATGACGGAGTGGATTCCCGCCTTCGCGGGAATGACTGGGGCTTCATATGGGATTTCACTCCAATTGACGCAACGACCGCACCTCAATTGGAATTGAAAAACCAGGGTCGTTCAGTTAACCTGAGTGGGACTTGGCAACGAAACCAAATGGGTTTGCACTGCGATGCGAGCGGTGACCCGGGAGTGGGATTGGATTCACCGGCAACTTCGCTTTCGGTTGGAACACCACGGGGCAGTCGCACCTCCACGCTTCGGGCGATGGTTGAAACGCTGCGCCCGCAGCAGTGGGTCAAGAATGGGTTTATCTTTGCCGCCCTCATTTTTTCCCAGAGCCTCACGCGCTGGGATCGTTGCCGGCAGGTAATACTGGCGGCGCTGGTGTTCTGTTTGGTCTCCAGCGCCACGTATGTCCTGAATGACATCCTCGATGCATCGGAAGACCGCCACCATCCCACCAAAAAGCTTCGACCGATTGCCTCCGGCCGGATCAGCGCATCAAAGGCGGCACTGATTGGCGCGATCCTGGGGGGTATTGGTCTCATCGCGGCCTGGAGGCTTAGCACCAGCTTCTTTGGAATCGTGGTGGCGTACCTCGCCATCAATGTTCTCTATTCCACTTTCCTGAAGCACATTGCCCTGCTGGATGTGTTTATTGTGGCGGCAGGCTTTCTTTTGCGCGTGATTGCCGGCGGATTGGTGATTCGAGTTGCCATTTCCCCCTGGTTGATTGTGTGCACCACGCTGCTGGCGCTTTTTATTGCCCTCAGCAAACGCCGGCATGAACTGGTTCTGCTGGGTGATAACGCCTCCAACCACCGGGCAATCTTGGCGGATTACTCACCCTACTTTCTGGACCAACTCATCGGCATCGTCACCGCGTCAACGGTGGTTACGTATGCGCTTTACACCCTTTCGCCGGACGTGCAGAGCAAATTCCCCGGCAAACGGTTGGAATTGACCATTCCGTTCGTCCTGTTCGGAATTTTCCGCTATCTTCATCTCATCCACCATGGCGAGCATGGAGGAAATCCCACGCGATCGTTATTTACAGACCCGGTATTGCTTTCGGTGGTGCTTTTGTGGGCGGCATCCGTTATTTTGATCATCTATCTTTAGCCGAATGAAACCTACCTTCGCGACAAAACCGCTCTCTGGCTGGGGGCGCTACCCGGTGGAAGCGTGCCACGTTTTTCGCCCGGAGAAACGCAGTGAAGTGGCAGCCACCCTGGCATCGGGCCAGCAATCCTCTTACATTCCTCGCGGCCTGGGGCGCAGTTACGGTGACGCCGCTCTGAACGAAAATGCTGGTGTGATCTGGCAGGTCCTGCTCAACCGCTTCCTTTCTTTCGACAGCGCTTCCGGCGTGCTCGAATGCGAGTGCGGGGTGAGTCTCGCTGAGATCATTCAATGCTTCCTGCCGCGCGGCTGGTTTCTGCCCGTCACCCCGGGAACAAAATATGTGACCGTGGGCGGAGCCATTGCCGCGGACATTCACGGCAAGAACCATCACAAAGACGGGTCATTTTCCAACTTCGTTCTGCATTTCCGCCTACTTACTCCCACCGGCGAAGTCTTGCTCTGCTCCCCGGAGGCCCATCCCGATATCTTCTGGGCGACGGTGGGCGGCATGGGCCTGACGGGGGTCATGCTGAGCGCACGGTTGCAATTGCGGCGGGTGGATTCGGCCTATGTCTTCGTGGACTTTCACAAAGCACCGAACCTCGAAGATGCCTTGGCGACGATGGAAGCCTCCGACGAGCGCTATGATTACTCGGTGGCGTGGATCGATGGCCTCGCCACGGGCAAAACCATGGGCCGCAGCGTCCTGATGCGGGGCAATCACGCGGCAGCTGCCGAGTTGCCGGTGCGGGTTCGGCAGCCACTTGCCACTCCCAACGGCCCGCGGTGGAACCTTTTCCTTGATTTCCCTTCAGTAATTTTGAACCGGCTGACCGTGAAGGCATTCAATACCGCCTACTACGCGGTTCATCACACCGCATCGCGGCAACTGGTAAGCATGGAAAAGTTCTTTTATCCGCTCGATGCTATCAGCCAGTGGAATCGGATATACGGCAAGCGCGGCTTTGTGCAGTACCAGATCGCGCTGCCGCAGGCGAGCGGCCGCGAGGGGCTCCGCACCATTCTTGACCGGCTGGCGCGCTCCGGACGCGTGTCGTTCCTGGCCGTCCTGAAGCGCTTCGGCGATGCCGGCCCCGGGCTGCTTTCCTTCCCCTTGCGCGGCTACACCCTGGCCCTGGATATTCCCGCCGCTCACGGGCTCGTTCCCTTTCTCCACGAACTCGATCGGATGACTCTGGATCATGGAGGCAGAATCTATCTGGCGAAAGATGCGGTGCTCCGCGCCGAGGATTTTGCCGCCATGTACCCCCAGCTCGATTCTTTCCGGGCCATCAAGCGAAAATTGGACCCAAAGAGATTGTTTTCGTCGTCGCTGGCCCGGCGGCTTAAGATTGTCGATTGACGATGGCCGATTGCCGATTGACGATGACTTTCGATTAGTTCAATCGCCAATCGACAATCATCAATCGTCAATTAAGGAGTTTTCGTGCCGACTGTTCTAATCCTGGGGGCTAATGCCGGCATCGGCCGAGCCTTGGCGGCGGAATTCGCCTCGCACCAGCACGACCTCATTCTCGCGGGGCGTGACCTGGCAGAGCTGCAAGCTCTCGCTGCCGACCTGAACCTGCGCCACAACGTGACCACCCGCGCGGAGAGAGTCGATGTGCTGAATTTCGAGGCCCTGGAATCGGCGCTGGCAGCGTGCACCGTACCTGCCGGGGATTCGCTGGAGGGAGTGGTTCTCTGCACCGGCTACCTGGGAGATCCCGAAACAGCACAAAAGGACTTGGGCGAAGCGCGCCGGATTCTGGACACGAACTTCACCGGATCGGTGCTTGCCCTTAATATCCTGGCCAACCATTTTGAGCAGAAGGGCAACGGATTTATCTGCGCGCTCTCTTCGGTTGCGGGGGACCGCGGCCGCCAGAGCAATTACCTGTACGGGTCCGCCAAGGGTGGACTGACAACTTATCTTCAAGGCCTGCGCAACCGGCTTTACCACAGCGGCGTCCACGTCATCACCGTAAAACCCGGTTTCGTCGACACGCGCATGGTGTTCGGAAAGGCGAAGCTGCCTCTAGTGGCTCTTCCGGAGGCGGTGGCGCGGGATATTTATCACGCTGTGAAAAAACGCAAAAATGTGGTTTACGTTCCATGGTTTTGGCGGATCATCATGTTCATGGTGTGTTCGATCCCCGAAGGGCTGTTCAAAAAACTCCGCATGTAAACTGCGCGAAAGATCTTGCTCTGAGTATTTCGTTTTCTCCAGCCCCACCGGACTTTGACCGAATAGTGCATTCCTTCGCTTGCTTGCCCCCGTGGTGCTTCACAAGACTATGGACTGATGCCCCAAATGGCAGGGTAAAGCCGCCGCTACTTGCTTCCCGGTGATGCTTCGCAAATAATGGGCTGATGAGCTCAGCGTTCAAGCTGAACCCCGAACAATTGCAAGCCGTCGAGCATGGTGATGGCCCGCTGCTGATTATTGCCGGGCCGGGCAGCGGCAAGACGCGCGTCATCACCCAACGGATCGTTCACTTGTTGACGGGCGCGGGAGGCGCCGCCGAGGAACCGTCTCTGCTGCCCGACTTCGCGACTCTGTCAGGACGCCGGGAGGAATACTCCGGCGCAGGGATTCAGCCGGAAAACATCCTGGCGCTGACCTTTACCGAGAAAGCAGCGCGGGAAATGCAGCGCCGCGTGCGTGAGGGCCTGCCTGAAATCGAGACTCTTCCCCGGATTTCCACCTTTCATGCGTTCTGTTACGAGGTGCTCCGCAAGCGCCATTTTGAGCGCACACTGCTGGACAAGGTCGATGTTTGGATCTTCCTCCGCCAGCGCATGGAAAGCCTGGAGCTCCAGTTCTACCAGAAGCTCGCTGAGCCGGGCGCGTTTCTCCATTCGCTCAACGATTTCTTTTCGCGCTGCCAGGATGAGTTGATCGAACCGGCGGATTTTGAGCGCTACGCGGAAGCGATGGAGAAGGACTATCAGGCGATGGCTTCCTCTCTGGACGCCCCCGAGCGCACGCTGGTCTATCAGGAAGTCCAGAAGAAGCAGGAGTTGGCGCGCGTCTTCCGCAATAGCCGCAAGCTGCTTGAGGAAGCGGGAAGTTCGAGCCTGGGCAGCCTGATTCCGGAAACGGTTCGCCTTTTCGATCGCGAGCCGGAGGTGCTGGAATCCTATCGCCAGCTTTTCCGCTATGTGCTGGTGGATGAATTCCAGGACACGAATTACGCCCAGGTGGAACTGCTGAAGCGTCTGGTGAAGCCGCCGTACAACATCACCGCCGTGGGCGACGACGACCAGGCCATCTACCGGTTTCGCGGGGCGTCGCACGGCGCTTTCAAGATGTTTGACGAGGCGTATCCCGGGCACGAAACAGTTTTTCTCGGCGCCAATTTTCGCTCCACCCAGCGCATCCTGCGCGTGGCCGAGGTGCTGATCTCGAAAAACGATCGCTACGAGGCCAAACCCCAGCTTCGCACCACCCGGGAAGAGGGTGCGCCGGTGTACCTGGTGCAATCGCCGGACTTCCTGAGCGAAGCGGTGTGGATTGCCGATGAAGTGGCGCGGCTCATCCAGCAGAAGACGCCGCCCGCCGATATCGCCGTCCTTTACCGCGCCCACAACCATCGCGACCCGCTGGTGGAGCAATTCCGCCGGCGCAAGATTCCCTTTGCCATTCGCGGATTGTCGATTCTTTCCACCACCATCCTGCGCGACCTGGTGGCATACCTGAATATCGTCCACTCCGCGCGCGATAACATCAGCCTGACGCGGGTGCTCCTGACGCCGCGATGGCATTTCCCCGAGGAGCTGGCCCTGGAAGCCCGCAAGCAGGCGCTCGGCGACCGTTGCTCGCTTTACGATGTGCTGGAATCGTGGGAAAGGTTGGGAGCTGCAAACCGCCTGGAAGGCACCGGCTGGCCGGAACTAAAGCGCCTGCTGGGCGAATTGCACAAATATGCGGAGCACGCATCGGTCGCGGCGCTGCTCCAAAGGTTGATCGGCCGATTGGAGCTGCACTTCCTGCCGCAGGATCCCGACGGCGCCTATGTGGAAGCCTTCCGGAAATTCCTGGAGAAATGGGAGGGCAGGAGTGAATCCTGGAAGCTCGATGCCTTCTGGGAGTACTTTCAGTATTTCCGCGAGGCGGGGGGACAAATCGAAGCGCCGGAGCCCGAAAACAGCGCGCGTGCCGTGCAAATGATGTCCGTACACGCCGCCAAGGGCCTGGAGTTTCCTGTGGTCTTCATCCTGAGCGTCGCGCCGCGGCGCTTTCCCCATAGCGAGCAGAAACCCGTCATCGAATTTCCTGAGGCCCTGCGCAAAGGACCGCCGCCGCCCGCCAACATCCACGAACAGGAAGAGCGCCGGCTGCTCTACGTCGGGCTTACACGCGCCAAGGACCGGCTGTATGTTTCCAGCGTTGCCAGGCCCGGCAAGAAACCCTCGGTTTTCATCAGCGACCTGACATCCAACCCCACGGTGGAGGCGCGCGACATTGAGCGCATCCAGGTTCCGGACGCTCCCCCGGAAACCGCGGGAGCGCCGCCGGCCGAGGCTGTGCCGCGCGACCGACCATCCGCGCCAAAACCACAGGGCAGCTTGTTTGGCGATGCGCCGGGCGGGCCGGGAATCTATCCACCTATCGCCGAGTGGGCCAGCCGCACGCCGGTGATCAGACCGGAGGAAAAGCTTCAGCTCAGCGCCTCGGCCCTGGAAACTTACGACACCTGCCCGCAGAAATTCATGTTCAGCCATTATCTGAAGATTCCCACCGGCCCCCAGCCGGCGCTGACCTTCGGCAACATCATGCACCAGTGCGTGCGCCGCTACTTTGAGCTGCGGCGGCAAGGGCCGGTGAAATTCGACCAACTCCAGGCGCACTTCGAGCAGATCTGGAAAGGCGCGGGCTTCGAGGATGATTACCAGGAACGGGCTTACAAGAAGGCGGGGCTCGAACAACTGCGCGTCTTCGTGAGCCGGAACGAAATCTTTACGATTCTTCCCCTCGCCGCCGAGGCGCACTTCGCGCTCGACCTGGGTGACATCGTGTTGGAAGGGCGCATCGACCAGATTAATCCCCTTCCCGACCAATCCGTGGAGCTGGTGGATTACAAGACCGGCCGGCCACCCTCCCAGAAGGATGCGGACAAGAGCCTTCAGCTCTCGGTCTATGCCCTGGCCGCGCGCGACCAGATGCATCTCAACCCCACACGGCTTACATTTTATAGCCTGACAAACAATGAGGTGGTGCGCACCGTGCGCACCCCCAAGAGCCTGGATGCGGTGATCGGTGAGATTCGCGCCGTGGCCGATCAGATCCGGAAGCAGTTGTTTCCGCCCAAGCCAGGATTTGCGTGCAAGTATTGTGATTACGAGCTGATTTGCCCGGCGCATGAAGAGACGTTCTAGATGGTCCGTTGTCAGTGGTCCGTTGTCGGTTGATCGCAAGAATGGATACGCTCACCGCTGACAACTGACAACGGACCACGGACACGAGGTATCCCGATGAATGAGATCCTGTTAATTTTGCTTGGCGTGGTGTTAGGCGTGGCGATTGGGTGGCTGCTGGCTGCGGGACGCAGCCGGACGGAGCTGGTCAAATCCCAGGTGGACGCGGAAGGTCGCGTGAAGGCGGCGGAAGGCACGCTCATGGAGGTTCGCGCGCGCCTCGGCACGCTCCAAGCCGCGCTGGATGGCCGCGAGCGTGAGTTGGGAGGGCTTCAGCAAAAGCTCCGGGAGGAGGGCGAACAGAAGGTCAGGGCGCAAACCGAGCTCGAAAACAGCAGGGTTACCGCCGAAGATTCCAAGCAGTTGCGAGAACGCATGAAGGTGGAAGGCGAGTTGCGCGTGGCGGCAGAAACCAAGCTGCGTGAGGCTCAGGCGAACCTGGAAGAGCAGAAGAAACTTCTGGAAGAGGCAAAGAAAACCCTGCTGGAGGCTTTTCAGGCGCTTTCCGCCGAAGCCCTCAAGAGCAATAACCAGGCGTTCATAGCCCTGGCGCGCAGTCAGTTTGAAACCTTGCAGGCGCAAGCCAAGGGCGACCTGGAAACGCGGCAGAAGGCCATTGACGGCCTGGTCAGCCCACTGAAGGAATCCCTGGGCCGATACGAGCACCAGATTCTGGAGATGGAAAAAGCCCGGCAAAAAGCTTATGGCACCCTGGATGAACAGTTACGGACTCTGGGGGAGGCCAATAAGCGCCTGGAGGAAGAGACCAAGCATCTGGCAAGCGCCTTGAGTTCGCCGCTGAAGGCTCGTGGCCGTTGGGGGGAGCTTACCTTGCGCCGAGTCGTGGAGCTGGCGGGGATGTCGGAGCACTGTGACTTCACGGAACAGGAAACCATCACCACGGAATCAAGACAGCAGCGGCCCGACATGACCGTTTATCTTCCGGGCAAGCGCCGCATTGCGGTGGACGCCAAGGTTCCTTTGCAGGCCTTCCTCGACGCGGTCGATCCTGAGAAGTCTGAGGAAGACCGAGCCAAAGCGCTGGCAACTCACGGGAAGCTGGTGCGCGGCCACATGAAACAGCTCGCCGAACGCAAGTATTGGGAGGAAGTGGGTCCCGAACTGGAATTGGTGGTGCTATTCCTGCCTGGAGAATCTTTTTTCAGCGCGGCCTTGGAACAGGACCCTCAACTTATTGACGATGGGATGCAGAAGAAAGTGGTGCTGGCAACCCCTACGACGCTCATCGCGCTGTTGCGTTCGGCAGCCTATCTCTGGCAGCAGGAGAAGATTACTCAGAACGCCAGGGAGATCAGTGACCTCGGCAAACAACTTTACGACCGCATCAGCACGTTTCTAGAACATTTCCAGGAGGTAGGCAACTCACTGACGGGGGCGGTGAACTCTTATAACAATGCCGCGGGTTCAATGGAATCCCGCCTCTTGGTCTCGGCGCGGAGATTCAAAGAGCTTGGCGCAGCCACGGGGAAGGAAATTCCCGCACTCGAACCTGTGGATGAGACGCCGCGCGCGCTGGAGGCGCCGGAAAAAGAGCTGAAAGAGTGAGTTCACCGGGGAGAAGAAGATGTATCAGAGGCGCGCGGATACAGGCTGGAATGGACTTGCAACGTGGTCTTGCCCTGCGGTTAAGGTATTAAAGAGCCTCCCCCAAAAAAACTTAGGGGGTGCATCGCTGCACCCCCTTGAGTTCCTTGCAAATTTCCGAAAGAGGCTTACCTCTTTTTCTTGGCTTTCTTTTTCGCTGCCATTCTATTCTCCTCCGAACTCTTTAGATTTTCCGCCAGCGTTGCTGACGGAGCGCGTGTTCATTCATCATGTATAGAGTTACAAAATTATCTTGTCAAGAGGAAAGTGATATTTGTCGATGAAAAAAGTGAAACGCGATGAGAATTTCGGAATGATGGCGCGGGGCCGCGATGGGGTTTCAACCCTGGTTGAATCACCGAACACTGCCAGGAACCGCTGGATATGCGGGTAGAATGATGGTACGCGGTCAATTCAATTCACTTTCAACGTAAACTCGATTGCCCGTGGCAGGGCCGAAGGATTTTTTCGAAAGAGCCGGCCGAAAAGCGGGTCTGACGCGCCGACTTTAGTTTGCATCCAATGCAGAAGGGCAAAGGGCGCCCCAAGGACAACCATGCACACCTCAAATGCATCTTCCCAACATCGTCTGAGAATTATGCGTGATATCCTCTTTTCACTCTGCATTCTGCTAGGGACAGCCTCCTTCGCCGGCGCGCAGGAGGCGCAAGAACCTCCTACGCCCGGCACAACCCTGAAGGTCACCTCAGAGGTTGTGAACGTCTACGCCGTGGTGCGGCAGAAGAACGGCCGATTGATTCCCGACCTCAACAAAGACGATTTCATTTTGCAGGAAGACCAGCAGCCGCAGGTCATCCGTTATTTTGCGCGCGAAGCCGACACGCCGCTGACCATGGGAATCCTGGTGGATACCAGTCCCAGCCAGGGACGCGTGCTCGATGTGGAGAAAAGTGAGGCGGAAGCATTCCTGCGGGAAGTCATTCGACCCAAGGACCTCACCTTCGTCATGCACTTCGACGTGGAGGTGGAACTGCTCCAGGATTTCACCGCCGACCTGCACTTGCTTGACAAGGCCATTGACGAAACGGAGATCAATGGCGGAGGCGTTCGGACCACGGGAACATATCCCTCCGGTGATTCGGGAGGGGCGACGCACCTCTACGATGCCATCTACCTGTCGGCGCGGGAGTTGCTCAAAAATGAAGTGGGCCGCAAAGTTCTGATTCTGCTGACCGATGGTGAAGACCAGGGAAGCAAAGTCAGGTTGGAAACGGCGCTCGAGGCGGCGCAAAAATCGGACATCATCATTTATTCGATCGATATCAGCGATGTGGCATTTTACGGGGGACGCGGGCTCGGATTTAGCGGCGATTCGGTTTTGCGGAAGCTCTCCGAGGAAACCGGTGGCCGGGTGATCAAAGCCAAAAACTCGAATGATACTTCCGTGGCGTTTCAGCAGATTGCCAACGAACTCCGCACGCAGTATTTATTGGGGTACACGCCCACCAACACCAAACTCGATGGGACCTTTCGCAAGATTGAAGTCAAAGTTCGTACTGGGGACGCCAAGGTGAACGCCCGGCGCGGATATTACGCACCTGAAAGTTAAAGGGCAAGTTCGCTGGATTGCAGAACCGAGGATGAGGGCCCCGACCCCATGCGCCCGCCGCCCAGCATCCGTTAATGAGTATAGGCGAAGTAACCCGACTTGGCCCGAACGTGCAGGCTCTTGTCAACAGGATCAACCTCAACGTGGCGGTAGCTTCCGTCCCGGGCGGTATTCGTGGAGGTATAGCTGATCAGGAATTGCGTACGAAGATCGCGCCCGATCGCTCGAAAATCCTCGGCCAGGTCGTTGGCTTCAAAGGGAAAGAAGGCGCGCCCGCCGGTTTCTTGTGCCAGCCGCTTGAGCACCTTATCACCCTTCTGCTCAGCTCCGGAGCGGTTGGTACTGATGGCGAAGATTGTCACTTCCGCCCATTGCGCCATGGCCAGCGCTTCCTCGCGTGAGTGTTCACTGCGGTTGTCGTCTCCATCGCTGATGACGATGATCATGCGCCGCAGATAGGGCTCCGGAGGCGGGAAAAAGAACAGTTTCTCCTTGCAGGAATAGTAAATCGCGTCATAGAGACTGGTAACGCCTCCCGCCTGCAAGCCGTGGATGGCGCCGGCGAGTTGCTCCACGTTGTCCGTGTAATCCTGAACCAGTTTTGACTCCACGTCGAACCCCACCACAAAAGCTTTATCCTTTCCCCTTCGAATCGTGTCGGAGAGAAAATCGGTGGCCGCTTGCTGTTCAAAACGCAGGCGCTCACGAATGCTATTGCTGGTGTCGATGAGGAGACCAATCCGCAGAGGCAAGTCCGTTTCCCGGCTGAAATACTGGATGGTTTGTGGTTTCCCGTCCTCGAAAAGGTCCAAATCATCTTTGGTCATCATGATGACCGGGCGATTCTTCTTGTCGGTCACCGACAAGGGGACTTCGACCAGGTAAACAGGGATTTTGATAGTCGTAGGACTGGTGGGGGTTTCCACCGGGGCGGTAGGAGTGCCGGGCTTCGCCTCTTGCGCCGGGAGCCATCCCGGAAGGGCAAAGAGCACGAGCAGGGTGGCGAGAACTCTTTTAATCATCTGATGACTCCGCTTGACGCAACCAATTATAGGAATCGCTCCGTGAGCCGTCAACGAACATCAACGGGGATAGTGTCCTGATTCTTAGCCTGGTGCCGGGCTTCAGCGGTTGCGAAAAAGCGCTCCAGTACTGCCATCCGGAGCGCAGCGAAGGACCCCTGCGTTTGAATTTTTAAGCAAATACAGAGATTCTTCGTCGCGGCTGCTCCTCAGAATGACAGTGCCAATGAGTTTTTCCGCAAGCTCTCCAGCCCGGCAGCAAGGGTGGCCCTACGATCAGTTGGAAGCCGCATCGTGGAGAACCGGTTGCCCTTCCACAGCTTTCTTAACCCTCAAGCGATTCTCGATCCGGCGCGAGGATCCTTGGCGCCACGTGACCTCGCCCCGCTCAAATTTGTATTCAAGGCAGGTAGCGCCCTCCAGCCCCATGCGAACCAAGGCATCGATATCCAGTAGGCGTTCTGCCTCATCCAGCTCCTGCGGGCGCGCGAAAATCGCGGGCGAACGCGGCATGAAGCGCGGACAACAATCTTCAAAGGGTTCGCAGGAAATCTTGTAGGTCCCAATCTGCCGCGCCAACCGCAGGATCTCCTCTTTGTCGTCGCCGGCGAGGGGGCGATAAACGGGCAGGTCAATCCCCTGATCAATCGCCTTCAGGTTGTGCAGGGTCTGGGATGCCACCTGCGAAACGCTGTCGCCGGTGACCAGACCGAGGGCGCGCTCCGCCCGCGCAATCTCCCGGGCAATGCGCGCCATCATACGGCGGTAGAGCAACACCCGGTAGCTTTCATGGGCGCCCGCCACAATCTGGCGCTGGATGGCGTCAAAGGGGACCTGATACAGGCGCGAGGTAAATTGATAGGGCGTAAGCGTGCGCACAAGGTCCTCCGCCACCCCCGTGGAGGAATTGCGCGAGGGCGAAGGAGTGCCAAAAAAATGAACAAAGTTGACGTGGCAGCCGCGGCGCATCATTTTGTAGGCCGCCACGGAAGAATCGAACCCTCCGGAAAGCAGCGCCACCAGGCGTCCGGCTGTCACCGCTGGCAATCCACCGGGGCCCGCCACGCGCTGGGCATAAATCAGCGCCTTGCCGGGAATAATCTCCACCTGGCAAGTCACCTCGGGGTCATCGAGCTTGACACGCACGCTCGCATCACTCGCGCGCAGGTGTTCCAATACCCTGCGGCCCAGTTCGCGCTCCAGTTCCGTGGAATTCATGCCGTAAAGCGAGTCCGCAATTTTGGCGCGCACGGCGAAGTTGCGTGGGTTTGCCTCCGCCATCATCTCGCACGCCTCGGGGCCCAGGATCTCAACCGGGCTCGGCACCTCGCGCGCCACGGCAATGTAAGCAAGGCCGAAAACCCGGCGCAAGCGCTCAATGATGCGGGGAAGCGCCTCGTCATCGCCGGGGGTAAGGACCAGGCGCTCGGAGACGCTCTCCAGCGATGCCACCGGCAGATCCTCCAGGCTCTGGCGGATGGCGGCGCGCAATCGGCTGAGGAAGTAGTTCTTGTTACCCCCCTTCAGCCAGATTTCATGGTAGTGAAGAATCAGAACTCGCTTCATGCGATGGCTTCTCGATCCGAGGCGGCGACGATTGGCAAAGCCTGCGGGATAGTTCAGCAGAAATCAGAATATCGGTTTTCACGGGTGCCCGCAAGCAAGTAAGAGTTCAAGCTACTTGACACCGCTTCCGCCCGCCGGTACGATGCCGGGCAACTAAGGTATTTCTCTGGGACGACCTGGTGAGAGGAGGCTCCCCTATGGTTACAGTTCGTTTACGTCGTGTCGCTCTGGGTACCCTGGCAGGCGGCGTTGTGTGGGGGATTTGGAGCACGATCATCAACATGGTGATCCTATCCTCGAAATACGAAGAGGCAAAGCTGCACAGGTTGTTGTTATCCGAACCGCGCTATCCGCTTTTCGTGGTGTACTGGTTCGCTACGTTGTTCCTCCTGACTTACATTCTGACGTGGGTGTATGCGTCCGTGCGCGCCACCCTCGGGCCGGGGCCCATCACCGCGCTGCGGGTCGGCTTGCTGATGGGTTTCGCCATGGGCTTTCCCCTCAGCCTCTCGCTGGCGGCCTGGGCGCCCTTCAGCCGCGCCATCATGCTCGGGTGGATGCTTGACCTCTGGGTGGGCGCGATCCTGGCGACGCTGGTTTCCGCCTGGCTGTACAAAGAAAGCTGACAGCCGACAGCTCACAGCCGACAGCAACCGTAGCGCCGGGCTTTAGGGCGGCACATGCCGGGCTAAAGCCCGGCGCTACGATGCTTCCATCAACGTCCTAATCCGCCAATGAGAACTCCAGCTTATTCCCCGATCGATCGATGCGGTCCAGCCGCACCCGCACGCGTTCCCCCAGGTGGAAGGCGCGGTGGGTGTGCTCGCCCACGATGGCGCGCTGGCGCTCGCGGTAGACGTAAAAGTCATCTCCCAGCGTGGAGAGTGCCACGAAGCCTTCCACAAACAGGTCCGTGAGTTCCACAAAGAACCCAAACTTGATCAAGCTGATGATAAGCGCGTCGAACTCGTCGCCGACGTGCTGCGCCATGAAGGAGACCTTCTTCCACTCCATGAGCTCGCGCTCGGCATCGGCGGCACGCCGCTCCGCCTCCGAGGTTGCCATTCCCAGGGAGTGGAGTTCCTGCGGGAGCATGAATGCCCCGCCGGGTATGATCTGACCGGGCGCAGCCGCTCCCGCTCTGATGAAGGATGGCAGCTCATGGCGCTTTTCCGTAGCCACCCCGCGACGTTTACGTGGTGCATCGTGCTTCGTCGCCCCCGAAGCATGATGATCATCAGCCTCGGCCACAATCCGCGCGCTGCCGCCTTCCCGTTCCAGCGCTGCCTTGAGAATTCGATGCACGATCAGGTCGGGGTAACGGCGGATGGGCGAAGTGAAATGGGTATAGCTTTCGGCCGCGAGCGCGAAATGGCCGACGTTCTCTTCCGAGTAGCGCGCCTGCTTCAGCG
>PLWR01000422.1 GCA_003165615.1 Acidobacteriota bacterium
TCCGAGCTGCGAAAGTTGGGCTAAGCCGCTGGCGATGATTTAGAGTGTGCTGATCCCTTCGCTTCCTTCGTGCAAATGCAACGCATCGTTGAGCAAGTCAGCCAATCTTGGAACGGCTTTTTCCAACTGAGGGTCTGTCACCGATCAGTTTACTCGTTCCTTGATGTCAACACGGACCATGTCGGTTGAGGGTGGGGGTACGCAATTCCAGCATTGCCACACTTCGCCGTCAAACCAGTAGCGGCGGGAGCCGCAGAGGCGGCACGGCGTCAGCCTGTCCATCTCATCGTAGGAAAGATTTGGCATCTCAGTTACAGCAGTCGCCTCGCTGCCGTGGGCACCGTGGCTCAGTGGGCTACCGAGCGGCCTCCAGGAACACGGACACGCTGTACGGCACCGGACTGGCAATTCCAAGCTGCTCGCTCACTGTCCTGATGCCCTTGTCCCCTAACCTTTGGCAAAAGACTCCCGCTGGCCGCGCTAAGAGGGCCGCATACATGCGGAAGCATCGTGCCGACCTAAAAAGACTGTGGGAGGCTAAACAGCAGGGCCGAAAGCTGACGAGGGGCCGAAATCTTCACGTTACTTTGAAGAGAGGAGAATAACCATATGTCGCTCTGGCAAAGAGGGAAATGGTTTTGGGCCGATTTTTCCGTCAACGGATTGCGGTATCGGGTGCCACTGAAAGATAGCCGGGGAAGGAAGATTCCAGCGGATGACGAGCACCGCGAGATGGCCGCCCGCAGCGAAGAGCGCGCCATGGAAAAGGCCGAACGCGGGCAGCTTGCACCGCAGAAGGAACGTTCAGCCCGGTTGCCATTCACCCAGGCCGCTGATGATTACCTTTCCAGCCGCAAGCTGGAATTGGCTGCGTCCAGCATGGTTAAAGAAACCGATCTGGCCGCTCGCCTTAAGGAATACTTCAAAGAGACAAGGCTTTCGGCGATCAAAACGGAAAGTGTGATTACCTACCGGGAATGGCGGGCAAAGAACGGGGTTGGCCCGGCGCTCATCAATATGGAAGTGGGCAGTCTCCGCCGCATTCTGAAGCGGGCCAAGCTCTGGCACATGGTGGGCATGGACATCAAGCCCTTGAAAGAGCCGGAGACCATCGGACGCGCCCTCACGTTCGAGGAAAGGACGCGCCTCTTTCACGTTGCCACCCAAAAGCACGAATGGGAGACGGCTTGCTGGGCCGCTACAGTGGCCGTCAGTACCACAGCCAGAGGATGCGAGTTACGCGCGTTGCAGTGGCGAAACGTGGATTTCATCAACCGGACGCTGGAAATTCCCAAAAGTAAGACAGATGCCGGAGTCCGTATGGTTCCTCTGACGCCAGAGGCTTACGAAGCGCTCATGAAGCTCCGCAGGCGGGCCGAGATGTTCGGGCCAGTAGAGCCCTCACACTTTGTTTTTGCGGCGTTCCGGTCAAGATTCCGTTTCGAGAACCGTAAGGGCGCCCGTGGGGGAATCGCAAAAGACGTGCAGATTAGCGCCTTCGATCCCACACGCCCGGTACGTAGCTGGCGCACAGCATGGCGAACTCTGACCAAGAAAGCCGGACTCCAGGGCCTTCGCTTCCACGATCTGCGCCACACCGCCATTTCCGCCCTTGGGGAAGCCGGAGTCCCTGACCGGGTGATTATGGACCTTGCGGGGCATGTCAGCACGCGGATGCTCCGGCGCTATTCCCACATCCAGCTTGAGGCGAAGCGGGCCGCGATTCAGGCCCTCTCAAACCGTCCACAAAGTGTCTCTTCGGCAGGGGTTTCGGAAGGGGCCAATGTCACAAAACACGTCACAAAACCGGGCGAAATCGGCGAAGCGGAGTCCATACCAGCGGAAGTTGTTGAAAGCAATGGTAGGCCCGTGGGGACTCGAACCCCAGACCTCTACCGTGTCAAGGTAGCTCTAATCAATAACTTACAGGCATTCCGAATGTAAACAAGGAACTTAAGTAATTCACATTTGCGGGAAAAATGCGGGAATTTTGCGGGATTCGAAGGATTCTGCGGGAATTGTGCGGGAACAAATCTAAGCGCGGCAGGGTTGGCTCTTCCGCACATCCCAAAAGTGACCCGGCGCATTCCCATTGTGCTGTTCGCCGTCACGTGACAAACCGAACTTGCGTTTGGTGGCAAAATTCGTTTAGCAAGTCAATCTCGCTGATTTTGCCGCACATTTGGCAAGTCTACCGAACGCGGTTTGTGCGGATATCCGAAATGGCTTGCCGCCGGTTGTGGCTCTTTAGAGTGATCGCTCAAGATCGATAAATCGGCATGCGGACGCAGCGCAAATCGACGAGATGCGCCGCTTTGGCCAACTCGAATCGTTTGACGAGCAGCCGATTCCGAATTTGAACTCGGAAGCCCTGGACTTCCGAGCCGTTTGTGCCTGTCTGGAAACTGGCGGTCGGGATAGAACTCGGGCGCGCCGACTTTCAGGTGGAGGGTTACCAGCCCCGCCCTTTCGGTTGCGAGGTGGGTTCACAATTCCACCATGGCCACGTTTCCCGAGGCCCCCCTATAATCCCGGACGGCCGGATTTCCCAGGTCCGGTTTGAAACCTTGGCCTGTCCTCCATGGGCCTTCCCAGCTTCAGCAGAGTTTAAGCGCTGGCACGCATACGCCCCAGCTTCCGTGGTTTGCCCATAGCCTCGTTCCACCTCATGCGCCGGTTTAGCGCCGGCTCTGAGTCCGGCCACCGCGCTGACGATGAAACCACCAAGTGTCCAGAGTCCCTTTGCCCCATGTCGATGGTGATCTTCATGGGGGAGACGTGCCTCGTCTCCTCCGAGGACATTACCCCTCGCTCTTCGCTCCTACGGACTCATGCGCCAATCCCGCGTGGCTCTCCCCTGCTTCGGCCTTGGCCTCGTTCAAGGAGTCTTCGCAGGTTGCTACCAGCCCCTGCTGCCACCGGGATCTTCCCGACGTTATCTCTGTGAGTCTTTCCGGAGATGCTTGGGCCCCTACCACGACGGTTTGCAGGTTGCTCTTGCCTGTTACTTCCCCTGCAACATCGGCCTTCCCCCGCAAGGGTTTTGGGTCGGCGTACCGTGAGTACCCGCTCAAGCGACTTCGCAGCGGAGCGAATTTTCGCGGCTGCAGCCATTTCGTTATGTTCAGGCCTTTCCGTTTGCAAGCCACCTTGGTCGCTCTCCACCTCCACTGTTTCCAGCGGGGCAGTCTGTGACTTTTACCTCCGAGCAGAACCTGCGTCGTTACCTTCGCAGACATCGGATATGCTAGCCGTCCGAAACAGGCAATTGACGGCGCGAGGACTTTCACCTCGCTAGACTCACAGCCTTGTCGGCTGCTCCCCCCTGCATTTCGCGACTTTCGACCTACGACGAAACACCAGGGGCGCGAGGTCCCCAGCCGTCCTCGGATTCCTTCTCTTCGGTATGAACCGATTTGACTGCTTCCCCGAGCCATAGGGCAAAATCCTTACGCGCGCATCAAGGGCACATGAGACCTGGCGCCAGAAGCGGGTGAGCGGTATCCGCAGTTCAAGCCACTTGCCACATGACGTGCCTTATGACCAACCCCCACCCCAGCTGTAAGATAGCAGCGATAGTCGGACCCATAGCTCAGTTGGTTAGAGCAGCGGACTCAAAATCGGCTATTCCTTGGTCGTGCCCAATGATTCCGATCGGATGTGCAGGCATTAATCGGGCTGAACGGGACAATTCGGGCAGTGTCGGCACGAAACTGTGCAACGAAATGTGCAACAACTCAGCGACATTTTTTCACAGTAGCTATTTCTGCTCCGCAAGAATTTTCCCGAGACCGAGGACAAGGTTCAGATCTCGCGTCCGGCAGGCTTGCTGATGTGGTAGCCGGTCGTTGGTCGCGACCTGCCTTTTGATTAACCGCGAGGGGCCCGTGTTGAGATAACAATCGGTTGCTTGACGTATACGGAGGGCGGTCAGCAGTTCCCGACTAAATTCGTTTTCATTTGTTCAACGCATGGGGATATCCCAAAGGTAGTACTGAATGAATCGATTTGCTGTACGCAAAGGGCGTTTATCAGGCCGAATCCGTAGAAGTACCCACTCATCCTAGTTTCCGAGTGCATTATTCAGGAGGAATCAGCAGGCAAACGTGGGCACCACATCTACGGTTTGCCGACTTGAACGTCCATCTGGACGAGCCGCCCTTTAGGGAAGCGCAGTATCGGTTGCGCTTGTGAAGGGGCTTTTCTGTTGCTGGTGTTGAGCTACGGGCTCATACTTCGGTGTTGGTGGAGGCGTTCATGACGAGCAGAAAGACTGAAACCGGGGGAGGTCCAGATCGTGGCGCGCATTGGCCGACAACAGTCGCCTCGCTGGCCGCAGGCGCTGTATTCTTTGCGCTGTGGTTCTGGTTGCTGCCGTCCTGGCTGGGCTTTCACGTTGACACGGCGGGCGCGGCGCGATGGCGCTGGATTGCTGCCGTGCCCTCGGTGCTTGGTTTCGCGGTAGCACTCCGGTGCGTGTGGGACTTCGGATGGACGGGGCATGGAACGCCGGCGCCAGTTGCTCCGCCAAAGAGGCTGGTGGTGGGGGGGTTCTATCGATACGTGCGGAACCCCATGTACTTGGGGTTCTTCGCGGGCTGGATGGGGCTGTGGGTGGTCTTCGGACGAGCAAACCTACTCGCGGTTGCGGTGGCGTGCGTGGTGGTGCTAGGCACAGCCTTGTTTGTGCTGCTGTACGAGGAGCCGACGCTGCGGAAGATGTTCGGCGCGGGATATGAAGAATACTGCAGCAACGTCCGCCGATGGGTACCGCGGATGCGCGCATGGGACAAGGGAGACGGTTTTGAGTGAACACAGCAATCAACTCAAACCGGCTGGTGTATGATTACCGGCAGGCCGCGCCCACACCACGCAGGTTCCGGAGTCTCAGCAATCTGGGTGGCATTCCTTTCATGGCACACGCGGAGGCGATAGGGGATTTACCATCAACCCCCCGGGCGGGGATGGTTTTGTTGTTCCTATGGATTATTGAGTTATGTAGCCCGATTGAAGTTTTGACGAACCTGTGAAGGGGGTAAGTCTCATGGATGGACGGAACCGAAGTGACGTGGCGCGTGGGGCAGACGTTTCAGTTGTCCTCAAAGAGGACCAACCCACAGGGAAACAGACCCGAGGCATCGTCCAGAACCTTCTCACGAGGTCCGGGTTTCACCCACGCGGGATCAAAGTGAGGCTGCAGGGCGGTAAGGTCGGCAGGGTTCAAGTCATCCATAGCGCCGGGCATCCTTAGCCGTGCTTAGTCGCGGCGGGCCCAGCGGTCGCAGGCGTGAAGGCGCGTGAGCAGCTGAATCTGGCTGGCGCAACAGACGTCTAGCCTGTCCGACGGACTTCGGGCTATGCGTGATATACTTTCCTGCTGTCCCTAACCCAAGTGTGATACGTGGGCAGATCACCACAAATCCAACTGAGGAGCCACCCTTGTCACTGGACACTATTCTGGCTGAACTGAAAGCTGAACGCGACCGCCTCAACCAGGCAATCGCCGCGCTCGAAGGCGTGACTCGCCCGGCACGCCCTAACGCCGCCGCCGCGCCGCCGAAGCGCAGGAAGCGAGTCCGCGCCAAGATGAGCGCCAAGACGCGGCAGCGGCTGTCGGAGGCGAAGAAGGAGTGGTGGGCTAAGAAGAAAGGTGAAGGCTCGGGTAAGCGTCGAAGCAAGAGTGGCATCTGAGATTCGAGAGGCGAAGCGCGAGCGCTGCTCGCCAATCTCCAGAACGGGTCCATCGCCAAAGCTTAACAGGCCAGACTCCATGCCCGGTTCTCGCGACCTGAACTCTGGAGTGACGCAGATAAAGCGGAAACCCTCCTCTGTCTGTCGACGCCTCGCGGGCGGCATTCCGTTTCTCTGATCCCCAGTCCCAAGCGGCGGCCCCCGGGACCGGAGCAGACTCAGAGCAGGCGGAGCAGGCAGACCCGGATCACCTTTCTTGTGACCGAGAATCGTTCTGCCAACCGCCTCGGCCAATTCCACGGTGAGCCCTATGCGGCCTCAATACTTGCCCTGGCGCCAATCTTAACCTCCGAGTTCACGAACCGGACAGAACTGGGCTGACGTGATCTCCGAATTGCCAGCTGGGCCGATTGGCCGCTTCTACCGTCAGTCCGTTACACGACCAAGTCGACAGGCTTTGGCCTGAGAATGCGTTCCTCAACCCTTGGCGACTACCCGTTAGTGATGCCAAGACCGACGGGAGTCTGGCCCGCTTTCAAAGTGCAGTCGTCCCACTTTCCGGGTAGGGCGTTTTTCGTTCCTAATCCATCGTTCCAGTTTCCACGGCCTTCTGGATCATGACGTCAAGCGCGGGGCACCCTCTTTCGGACAGGCCGTCACGCGTTCGAGTAATCCGAGTGCGCCGCCCCGCCGACATCCCAGAATCCCGTATCTCGGGCAAAATCCTTGATTCGGCTGTGCAGGGGCTGTTCTCGCTTTCTATAATCGCCTAAGCGGGAAAGATCTCACTGACTGTTCTTGAGATTTGCAGCGACCCTGGGAACGGCGTTACACTCAGAAATCTGACAAGAGCTTCGCATACGCCCGGGGTCGAAGGTAGAATACCGTGTGATCGGAACTATGAAGTCGCAAGAGTAGCCCATTTCCCCCATCTAAACGCAGCGTCTTAAGTAAT